>DATFZR010000414.1:0-3033 GCA_035314265.1 Candidatus Acidiferrales bacterium | reverse complement strand
CGAAGCGTGACGCGGCGATCAAAGCGATCCATGCGTACGCGGACTGGCTGGAGCAGGGATTGCCGCACATGGCCGCGTTCAAACCCATGGGCGAGGCCAACTACAACTACCTGCTGAAGCACGCCTACCTGCTGCCGCTGGACGCGGACCAGGTGGCCATGCTCGGGCAGGCGGAGCTGGCGCGCTACCGCGGGCTCGAGTCGCTGCTTCCGGACCCGTCGATGGCCGATCCGAATCCGGCGCGCGCCAAATCCATTCCGGCGGACCAGGCGGCATTTCTGGCGGCCTACCAGAGCCGGGAAGCGGAGATGATCCACTTTCTCGAAGAGCGCCGGCTCGTCACGCTTCCGAGTTATCTGGGGCCTTTCCTGATCAAACAGCTTCCGGAAGCGTTCAAGCCCACGAGTCCGGGCGGGTTCATGAATCCGCCCGGCGTATATGATAAGGACCCGAGCGGGTTCTACTTCATTCCTACGTACAATCCGAAGAGCAGCAACTTCTATATCCGCGCGGCGATTGAAGACCCGCGGCCGATTCTGGGGCACGAAGGAATTCCCGGGCACTTCCTGCAGATTTCCATCGCAAATCACGTGAAGAGCGAAATCCGGCGGCAGCAGAGCGACGGCGTTTTTGTGGAGGGCTGGGCGCTGTACACGGAAGAAATGCTCATGCGTACGGGACTTTATCCCGAGGGCTCCGCGGCGCAGGCGCAGATCCTGCGGCTCAGCCGCTACCGCGCGGCGCGCATCGGCGTGGACGTGAACCTGCACACCGGGCGGTGGACGTTCGAGCAGGCGGTGAAATACTTTATGGAAGCCGGGGGCCTCGACCGCGAGGCGGCGGAAGGCGAAGCCGCCGGAGCGGCATCGTCTCCCACGCAGAAAATCACCTACATGGTAGGAAAGTGGCAGATCATGGGCCTGCTGGGACGCTACCGGGACCACCAGGGCGCCGCGTTCCGGCTCGGCGCATTCCACGACGAGTTGATTTCCCGCGGCAGCCTGCCACTTTCCGTGGTGACGTGGCTGATGCTCGATGATCCCAGCCAGATCGACGCGGTACTGAAATAATGCGCGGGCCGAAAAAGGCCGCGGAGGACAGCTGAGATGACGAAGACGATTGGGTGGAGCGCGATTCTGTGTGCCGCGCTGGCGGTTCTCTGCGCAGCGCCGGCGGTTGTGGCACAGGACGCCACGCCTCCGCCCGGGGCGGGCACTCCCGCGGCGATGCCGACGGTGATCCCGATTCCGCCGGAGGCGCAGGCGGGGCCGAATTTCAATGCGGACGCGGCGACGGAGGCGTACCTGCGGCTGATTCCGCCGGCGGCGACGGCGCGCTCCGACGCCTACTTTGAAGGCGGCTACTGGCTGATCCTGTGGGATTTTCTGTACGGAGCGGTGGTGTGCCTGCTGCTGCTGAACCTGGGCTGGTCTGGGAAGATGCGGGACGTGGCGGAGAAAGTCATCCGCTTCAAGCCGCTGCAGACGTGGCTCTACTGGACGCAGTACATCGTGGTGGCGACCATACTGAGCTTTCCCTTGAGCTGGTACGAAGGCTACTTCCGCGAGCATCAGTACGGGATGGCCACGCAGACGTTTGGGCCGTGGATCTGGGACGAGACGAAAGGGCTGATGCTGGGAATCGTGCTGGGCGGCATCGTAGTGATGGCGCTCTTTGGCGTGGTGCGGAGACTGGAGCGCACCTGGTGGATCTGGGGCGCGGTGGTGACCTACGTGTTCACCATCATTGGCGTGCTGATTGCGCCGGTGTACCTCGTGCCGATCTTCAACACGCCGAAGCTCCTGAAAGACCCGGCGGTGACGGCGCCGATCCTGCGGCTGGCGCGCGCCAACGACATTCCCACGAAGGATGTGTATGAAATCGACGCCTCGAAACAAACCACACGCATGAGCGCAAACGTGAGCGGGTTCGGCAGCACCATGCGCATCACGCTCAACGACAACCTGCTGCGCCGGGCGTCGCCGGAGGAGATCCAGTCCGTAATGGGCCACGAGATGGGGCACTACGTGCTGAACCACGTATACAAATTTCTGATTTTCTACTTCATCGTGATTGTGGGCGTGTTTGCCTTCCTGCGCTGGGCGGCCGAATGGACCCTGGCGCGCTGGGGAGAACGGTGGCAGATCCGCGGCGTGGGAGACACGGCCGTGGTGCCGCTGGCGCTGCTGCTGATTTCAACGATCTTCTTTTTCCTGACGCCCATCCTGAACACCTACACGCGAACGGAGGAGCACGAGGCGGACATGTACGGGCTGAACGCGGCGCGACAGCCCGACGGCTTCGCGCAGGCGGCCATCCACCTGGGGGAATACCGGAAGATGAGCCCGGGGCGCGTGGAGGAGTGGATTTTCTACGACCACCCGAGCGGGCGGAACCGGATTCACGACGCCATGCGCTGGAAGGCGGAGAATTTGCAGCTCTTTGAGCGGCCAGCAGCGCAGTAGGAGCCGTGGGACGGCACAGGGCTGGCGCGGACTGAAGGCCGGCGATACTCACCGGAAAAATGGAAGCGCATGCGACGGAAGGCAGGGTGACGCGGACGGCGGCGCTGCTCCTGCTTGCGGCGATTTGCGGGCAAGAGAAAGCCCCGCTCTCTCGGTGAGGGAGCGGGGCCGGAATGTGGCGGCGAAGGCCGGCCGGCTGGAAAGCCGCGCTAGCAAGGCGACGCTATTCGGTTACCGGTTCGGACGGCTGCTGCTGGGGCGCTTCCGCTCCGCCCTGCTTCATCTTGTCGCGCTGCTCGCGGAGGATGGCCTTGCGCGAGAGGCGGATTTTGTTGCCTTCGATGGCCAGGACCTTCACCAGAACCTGATCGCCTTCCTTCAGCTCATCGCGGACGGCGCGGATGCGCTGCTCCGAGATTTCGCTGATGTGGAGCAGGCCGTCGGTGCCGGAAAAAATCTCGACGAAGGCGCCGAATTCGGCGATGCGGGTGACCGTGCCGAGATAGGTCTTGCCCACTTCGGCGGTGGCGGTGATTTCGCGGATCAGGCGGACGGCTTCTTCGCCGGC
>DATFZR010000413.1:0-2937 GCA_035314265.1 Candidatus Acidiferrales bacterium | reverse complement strand
ACGCGCGGGCGTGCTGCCGTTGTCGCAGGGTTCATGGCCTTGCGGCGCCCAGCCGCCGGTAAATGGTCGCGTTGCGCGAAACGATCTGCACGTACTCCCGCGTCTCCGTGATGGGTATGGACTCGATGAATTCCGCCATTTCCTCGTACTTCCGCTGCGCCTGCCAGTTGGCGATGCGGTTCTCTCCCGCGTCGTAGGCCGCGATCGCCGGCTCCTCGGCCCCAAACATCGCCACCAGATTGGCCAGGAACTTCGTGCCCAGTTGCAGATTGTACCCCGGCTCGAACAGCCGCGACTTCTTGAACGGGATGTTCAACTGGCGCGCCAGAATCTTTCCCGTGCCCGGCATCACCTGCATCAGCCCCATGGCCTTCGCCTTCGAAAGAGAGCCGGGCTGGAACGCAGACTCCTGGCGAATCAGGCCGGCCACCAGCATGGGGTCGAGTCCCTGGCGCGCGGCGGCGCTGCGAATCTGCTCCGCATACGGCAGGGGAAACGCCGCGGCCCATACACTCACCGGCAACTCTTCCCACCGGCGCGCCTCAAGCTGCGGAATTGCCTGGCGAATCGTCACAATCGCCGCCGGGTAGCGCCCCTCAGCCACGGCCGCCTGCGCCAGCGCCACCAGCAGCCCGGACGCTCCCGTTTCCGCAAAGCCTGCGCGCCACTCCATATCCGCTGAGGCGTCGAAGCCAATCGCGTACAGCGCGCGTGCGCGCGTGTCGCGCGCAGCCGCCGCCGCGGGCAGCGGCGCCGCCAGGTCCGGAAGCGGCTTCGGCGGCCGGACCAGCGCCAGCACGGGCACACTCTCCGCCGGCGCTGCGTTCCCCGGGCCCAATTCCTTGAGCCGGTTGCGAGCCACGCTCCCCCAGTACGTCTGCGGGAAGCGGCCCGCGAGCTTCAGCAAATACGCGCGCGCCACGGGCGCGTCTCCCGCGCGTTCCGCCAACCGTCCCAGCCAGTAGAGCGCCTCGGGAAGGTAGGACGACGTGGGGAACTGGCGCACGTGCTCCTCGAAAATCGTGGCCGCGTGCGCATCGCGATCCAGGTAGGCCGTCCAGGCCAGGCGCCATTTCGCCGTCTCTGCAACGGCGCTCGTGCCGCTGGCTTCGAGCGAGCGCCGGTAATAATCCGCCGCGTTCCTCTGATCCAGGTGCGACCAGAAATAATTGCCCGACTCGAAGAGCGCGGCGGCCGCGCCTTCGCTGTGTGGCGCGCGCGCTACCGCCGCCTCCCCGGCACGCTGCATCGCTTCGATCTTCTTTTTGCGGTGATACACGTCCGCCAGCAGCGCGTAGCGCTCGGCATCCAGGTTCGCATTCGCCAGGCGCAACTTTTCGAGCGCCCCCGGCCCGCCCTTCGGCTGTATCTCGCTGGCCGCCGCGCGCAGCAGGGCGCGCTCGCGATCCTCGCCGGAAGAAGCCTTCGCAATGGACTGATACTCCGCGCGCGCCGGCTTCCATTGCCGCGCGTCGTAGAAGGCCTGTGCGCGCGCAAAACGCATCTGTGGCGTAATCTCCGGAAACTCGCCGCGCAATTCTTTCCGCATCGCCTCCAGGCGATCCCCTGCGCGCTTCGCTTCCGCGGTGAGCGGAAAGCGGTAGTACAGGGCCACGTAGTCCGCGGCGGCCAGCCCCGGGGCGCGATCCAGCTCGCGAGCCCGCGCGCGCAGCAGCAACAGCGTGGGGTGTTCCGCCGTTTTCGCAAAACCCTCGAGCGCAAACCGCGCCCGCGGCGCGTCGCGCAGCTCGAGCGAAATTCCCGCCAGCGCCTCGAGCGCCTGCGGCAGGACGGCACTCCCGGGGTATTCCCGCAGCACGCGTTCCAGCAGGTCCACCGCAGCCGGGCTGTGGTGCTGCACCTGCTCGTTCTGCGCCTCCCAGTAGAGGACGTAGTCCTGAATCACGCCGCCCTTTTCGGCGCGCCGCAGCCATGCGGCGGCGTCCGCGGAGTGGCCGTGCGTGTAGTCGCGATAACCCAGCGCAAAGGCGGCCAGCGGGCCCGCGGAATCGTTCGCGTGCTCGCGCTCGAATGCCGTCAGCCGCAGGTAGTTGGAAGGCGAATCTTTTTCGCGCAGCGCGCGGCACAGGCTGGCCAGCTCGTTCTGGGTCGCTTGCGGCAGGGGCCCGGGGTTGGGCGCCACATTCGTGGCCACTGCCGGCACAGCAGCGGCCTGCGCGGCAGCCGCCGGCTCACCGGCCACCGGCGCCGTGGCCATCGAAAAAATCACCAGCAGACACAGCGCCCCACGCACCAGGCGCGTTCGGTTGGAAGTGCGACGGGACGTGCCACAGAACTCGCCGCGGAGGGAATTGAGGGAGATCGAGCTCTCTTTCACCAGCGTGACGCCAGCCGCATTAGCGGCGCGGGACGGGAGAGGGATACGGATATTCGCCCAGAACCTCCGGCTTCCCTTCCGCCAGCACTTCCACCATCCAATGATAGAAGTAGTCCACGGGGTGCTCGAGGATCGGGTTGAAGCGCCGCACGTATTCTTTCCGCGCTTTCTCAATGTCGGCCTTCATGCGCACGCAGACATCTTTATTCTGCCGCGCAGCCTGCACGTCTTTCGGACGCAGCAGGTAAATATCCTGCATGGAAACCTTAGCATGCCGGTTGGCGCGGCGATGGAGTTCCTGCTGGTCCGGCGGCAAATCCTCAACGCGAAACACAGCGACGGGCGGCGCAGCCTCCGCTACAGGCGGCGCGGCAAGCGCTACCGGCTCCGGAATGGGCGCCGGCGTCTCAACCACGGGAATAGGTTCCGGCGCTGTCTCTAAGCTGTGTTCCGCCTCAACAGACGGATATTCGTACACGGGCGCCGCCTCTGGTTCCGCAGGAACCAAGGGACCGCCATGTGACTCGACAACAGGCGCGGGCTCAGGCGCAGCCTCCACAACGGGCGGCGGCTCAGGCGCAGCAGGAGGAGGTGGTGGC
>DATFZR010000412.1:0-2752 GCA_035314265.1 Candidatus Acidiferrales bacterium | reverse complement strand
CCGCGCGCCCTGGCCGCGATCGCAGAGATGGGCGTGGAGCGCCTTGCGGGCGCCTCGCTCGCGGAGCTCACTTCGCTCGGCATCGGCGGCGCCACAGACGTGCTGCGCGTTCGCCGGCATCACTCGCTGCCGGCGTTGATCCAACTGCTGCGCGCGGAAGGCATCGAGCATCGCTTTCTCGGCGGCGGCACGAACGTGCTGATTGCGGATGGCGAACTGCCCTGGGTGGCGCTGCAACTCGTGTCGCCCCAGCCGGACGTGCTGATTGAAGGCCGCTCCGTGTGGGTGGACGCGGCCGCGGACCTCGGCCGCATGGTCACCACCTGCGCGAAGAAAAACCTGGGCGGCATGGAAGGACTCATCGGCGTGCCCGGCACCGTGGGCGGCGCGCTGCGCATGAATGCGGGGGCGTACGGCACCGAAATCGGAAAGTTTGTGCGCGAAGTGGACGTGTACCGCGCCGCCGCCGGCGTAAACGAAACGCTGCGCGACGGCCAGATTTCCTTCGAGTACCGGCACACGTCGTTTGCTCCGGCGGACATCATGCTTCGCGCGCGCCTGGAACTGCCCGAGAAGCCCTACGCTGAAATCCTGGCCGGCATCCGCGTGTGCAACGAAAAGCGCCGCGCGAGCCAGCCGCTCAACCAGAAGAGCGCCGGCTGCATCTTCAAGAATCCGCCGGGCGGCTCCGCGGGACGCATGATCGACGGGCTGGGCCTCAAAGGGTTTCGCGTGGGCGACGCCATGGTGAGCGAGCGCCACGCCAATTTCTTTGTGAACGCGGGCCGCGCCACCTGCGCGGACATGCTCGGGCTGATTGCTGAGGTGCGCGCGCGCGTGCACGCGGCGCATGGCTGCGAGCTGGAAGGGGAGGTCATCGTCTGGAACGCGTAAAGAAAGTCGAGGCGGACGGGTTTCCTCCCGAGGTGCTGGCGGACGAGGAGCCGCGCTACCTGCGCCGCCAGAAGCCTCTCGAGGTGCGCAAGAAGAGCGCGATGCGACGCTTCCGCGAAGACGTGCTGCCGTGGGTGAAGTTCGTGACGCTGGCCGCCGCCGCGCTCGCCGTCGCCGTTACGGCCGGCCGCTTTTTTCTCTATTCGCCGGAAATGCGCCTGATCGCGCCCGGGCAGGTGGAAGTGGCGGGCAATCAGTACGTTTCGAGCGATGCGGTGGTGGCGCTGTTTTCTCCGGACCGCAATCGCAGCCTGCTGCGCATCCCGCTCGACGTGCGCCAGGCACAGATTGAGAGCATTTCCTGGGTCGAATCCGCAACCGTCCAGCGCATCCTGCCGGACCACATCCGCGTGGAGATCACGGAACGCCGGCCCGTCGCGTTTTTGCGCGCGGGCAGCGAACTGGCGCTGATGGACGCGCAGGGCGTGATTCTCGACCGTCCCCTGCAGGGCGATTTCGCCCTGCCGGTGGTGAGCGGGCTAGGAGAAGCTGTGCCGCTCGCGGAGCGTGCCGCGCGCATGCGCATGTTCCAGAAATTCCTGGCGGAGATTGAAGGCGTCCGCCCTGGCGCGAGCGAGATGCTGAGCGAGGCGGATCTTTCGTCGGCGGAGGATCTGCGCGCGATGCTGGTGCCGCCCGCGGCTGCCGTCGCGGCTTCCACTGCCGCGCCTGCCGGGGGAGATCAGGCCGTGCTGGTGCATTTTGGCGCGAGTGATTTCGGGCCGCGTTTCCGGCTGTTGCTGGACAATTTCGCGCAGTGGCAGGCGCAGGCCGGCCGTGTTTCCTCCATCGATCTGCGTTTCAAGAAGCAGGTGGTGGTGAACCGCGAGCAATAGGGGCGGGATTTCCACCCGCCGCATACGGGAGCGAGCGTTTTGGCAAAGAAGGCCAACATCGTAGTCGGCGTAGATATCGGCAGCACGAAGGTGTGCGTGCTCATCGCCGGAGTGCGTCCCGCCGCCGAACAGGATTCCACAAAGCTGTCGTCCAACGGCAGCCAC
This sequence comes from Candidatus Acidiferrales bacterium, assembly GCA_035314265.1. Classification (GTDB taxonomy): domain Bacteria; phylum Acidobacteriota; class Terriglobia; order Acidiferrales; family UBA7541; genus JOPF136. The sequence goes on along the minus strand of DATFZR010000412.1, from coordinate 797 downwards.
GCCGCGCTCGAGTGCATGGGCGTAGGCGTGGCGGATTCCAAAGGCCTGCGCAAAGGATTGATCGTCAACCTCGAGGCCACAAAAGTGGCCGTGGAGCGCGCTCTCGAGCAGGCGGAGGACGTTGCCGGCGTGGCCGTCGAGTCCGCGCTTGTGGGCGTGGCCGGAGCGCACATCCGCGGCCTGAACAGCCGCGGCGGCATCGCGCTCGGCCAGCGGCCCCGCGACGTGCAGCGCGAAGACATGCAGAAGGCCATTGATGGCGCCCGCGGCGTTACGTTGCCGGAAGACCGCGTGATCCTCCACGTTTTCCCCCAGGAGTTTTTCCTCGACGGCCAGGACAACATCCGCCAGCCCGTGGGGTTGCTGGGACAGAAGCTCGAGGCCAACGTGCACATCGTCACGGCCTCCGCCACCGCGGAGCAAAACCTGGTGAGCGCGCTGAACCTCGCGGGGATCAAAGTGTCGGGCACCGTTCTCGAACCGTTTGCCGCCGCGGAGGCCTGCCTCTCTCCGGAAGAACGCGAGCACGGCTGCTGCCTGCTGGATCTGGGCGCGGCCACCACGGAAATGATCGTGATCACCGACGGCGTGGTGCGGCACACCGCGGCCATCCCGGTGGGCGGCGATCATTTCACCAACGATCTGGCCGTCGGCCTGCGCACGCCCGTGCCGGAAGCGGAAGCGCTGAAGCGCGAGCACGCCTGCGTGTTCCGCGAGCTGCTGCGCGGCGATTCGCCCATCGAAATCTCCAGCGTGGGCGGGCGCCCGCCGCGCACCGTTTTTTCGCTCATGCTCAC
>DATFZR010000411.1:0-11734 GCA_035314265.1 Candidatus Acidiferrales bacterium | reverse complement strand
TCGATCCGCGGGTCTATAACAAACAGTGGGCCGAGCGGCTCGTTGCCTGGGATCCGGACAATGCGGTACCGCGCCTGTTCGTGGCTGATCAAATCTACAGAACAGCCATGCCCGTAATTGCGGGCTCTCTATACGATGCTCCTGTCGCGCGCCTCGCGGAAACTACGGCATGGGGCGAGAAGATGCGGGCCGCAATCGCTGCGCCGCGCTACGACAACTATATGCAGCGGCGTTTCGAGCTGGATCGCGGCATGGTCGGACGCCTTCAGGGAGGGCGGGCAGACGCGCTGGTCTTGTACTCGACGCAACTCCAAGGCATTCCCGATCCGTGGGACGTGCAGGCATACGCCGGGTTGCTTACGCGAAAACTCGGGCCGGAAGCGGAACACGCCGGAAACAGCGCCGAGGCGAGGAGCCTCTATTGGGACCTGGCGAACTTCGGCGAGCGTCTGGAGAAAGGAGCGGAGTGGGAGGGCGACCAGGAAGGAGCCTGGAGGATGGAAGCGGCTGCGTTCAAATCGCTCGTCTCGCTGGCCGAGCGCGCCGGAAACAAAGAGGAGGCGGCCGCATACGATCTGCTGCGACAGAGGGCCGAGTCTTCCGATGCCGAAGCGCGCCGCCGGTGGGAATCGTCATTCCGCAGCCAATGGACTGGGGCCAAACGGCCAGCCCAGCTGGCGTGGCCGGCGGCAGGACTGGTGCTGCTGGCGGGAATCGCCTGCGTGGCGTGGGTGGCGCTGCTGGGTGTTCGCAGCGAAAGCCGCGTTCTGAGCGGATGGCGCGGCACCGTGGCGCTGGGATTGAGCTATTCGCCGGTGGTGTTGTTGGCAGCCTCTGCGACCATGTACGCCGCAATGTCGCCCTACCTGCGCACGTCGGAGGAGTTTGCGACGCGGCGCGAGGTGTTCAACGCGCTGGTTCCCTTCTGGTTTGGCTTCTGGGAAGGATGGGACGTGTTCGGCTGGGGCCCGCGCTTCTATATTCGGCAGATGATGGTGCCTGTTCTGCTCTCCGTGGCGGTGCTCATCACTGGGATTGCCGTGCTGCGCTGGGTGGCCCGGAGCCGCGCGGGGCATACGTCGCAGGCGGGGTAGCAACCGCTCACTCGTTGCGCGGCGCTTCGTCGCGGCGGAAAGGCGAAGGCGGATTCGCGTCTGGCAATTCCACCAGGGTGGCGCGGCCGTCGCTTCCCAGGGTAAGCGTTGGACCGAACCTCCCCAAATACTCGCGGCGCCACCACAAACCAGTGCGGCGATGCGTTTCAAGGTCAGTGAACCAATACTCGTAGAGGACGGCCCGGACGAGCTTTGGAGGATGGTCCGCGAAAGGGTTTCCCGCGAACAGGGCCAGCACGGGCGGGCTGGCCTGAAGCAGGCGCACTTCCGCCGAGGCCACCCAGGGGTCCTCATTGATTGAATTCAGCATGGCAAACCACAGGTTCCATTCGAATCGCGGGTGGTAGGGCGCGTAGAGGAGCGGGGCGCGCTCGGGGTGCTGCGGTTTGAAACGGTAGGGGTACGGGATCCAATCGCGGCCGTCGTCCGAACCCTGGAACTCGATTTCGAAGCGCTTCCAGGTCATGTTCGCGAACAGGCCATAGCGATTGGCGACTTGCAGCGGTTCGATCATTCGGGCGGGCGCTTCCGGCAGCCGCAGCAGAGGCATGCGCAGCACGTACGAAAGCGGCTGCAAGAGCAGCGCCAGCGTGCCGTAAAAGACCCAGGAAAGGCACACGGCGGGCAGCGTTAGCGCGGCCAGCCGGCGGAGCGGCGGCCAAACGAACGGCCAGTTCCCGTCTCCGCTGGAAGATCCCACGGTGCGAGTGGCTTTGAGGCGCGCCAGTTCCGCCGCCCCTCGTTCGCGCGCATAGGTCCAGAAGCGCGTGAGGAATTCATCGTCAATCAACAGGATGCCCAGCCACAACACCAGATAGTTCAAAAAACAATAATTCGCGGTGGCGATGATGCAGATCTCAAACGGCGTGACGATGAAAAACAGCGCCAGCCGGAAACGCCGCGGAAGAAAAACGAGCAGCACGAGAAACAGTTCCACGAACAGCGTGAGACCCGCCGTCGCGGCATGGAATCGTTGCGGCAGGTGCTGCGCGTACCAGCCCAGCCAGGTAGGCAGCGGCCCGTTCTGGTAATACTCGTCCATGGCGGTCAGGTTGCGCCAGGTGGGATCCCCTGAAGCGATTTTCACCAGGCCGGATTCGAAGTAAATGCGGAACCATTCCCACAACAGAAGAAACGTGCTGGCGCGAGACGGCGTGTGCGCCGCTCCGAGCCCCGGACGGATGCCGGGCGGCGTAAAGAAGAGCGCGATGAAGCCGGCCTCGAGCAACATGCCGTCGGATTGATAGGCGGAGAAGTCCTGAAGCCCCGCAACAAAGGAAAGAAAAACCACCCAGCAGACGAACAGCGAGATGCGCGGCCAGACGTTGACGAACACAAGCACGCTGGCCACGAGGCCGGCCCAACAGAGCGCATTGAGCGCGGTGGACGAGGCGGAAAACCACAGCAGCGTAGGAACGAACCAGTAGCCGCGCGCCCCGATCTGCTCGTACACCAGCCGCAGATAGCCGCCCGCCGGCAGGATTCCGCGCGGCCCGATGAGCCCCTGCACCTGGAAGAGCAGAGAGAAAAACGCTGAGAAATAAATCGCCGCCAGCGCACGAAGAAACAGCCAGCGCGGCCACAGGCGGCCGGGGCGTTCCAGCGGCCCGGGGCCGAACAGCCAGGCGATCATGCGTTCGATTCCTGCCGGCATACGCACACGGATTATAGAGCGCGTGTGGCGCGATGAGACAGACGAGGTGGGGGCACGCGCAGCGGCGTGCCATCGGCTCCTGCTAACATGAGAGTTGGATGATCAACGACGCCCAAGCCCATCCGCTGCGCGACCCGGTCTGCGGGATGAAGGTGAATCCGGAGAAGAATGCTGGGTCGTGGGAATTCAAGGGCGAGACACATTCGTTCTGCTCGCGCGGCTGCCTGGAAAAGTTCAAGGCGAACCCGGAAAAGTATCTGGCGACCTCGGAGTCCCCAGGAGCGCCGATGGCGAGTCCCGCGGCGGCACAGCAGCCGTCCGCGCCTCCCGCCGCGTCATACACCTGCCCGATGCACCCGGAAGTCGAGCGGCAAGGGCCGGTGCCGTGTCCGAAGTGCGGCATGTCCCTCGAGCCAACCGCTGTTTCCGTTTTTCCCGCCGAGACGGAGTACGTGTGCCCCATGCATCCGGAGATCGTGCGGCCGGAGCCGGGGGCGTGTCCTATTTGCGGGATGGCGCTCGAGCCGCGGGTGGTAGCCGCAGCGGAGGAGCGCAATCCTGAGCTCGAAGACATGTGGCTGCGGTTCCGCGTGTGTGTGGCGCTGACGCTGCCCATATTCTTCGCGGCCATGGCGGCGCATCTGCCCGGTCGCCCGCTGGATTCGTGGATCTCGCGCAGCGCACAGGCATGGCTCCAGTTCGTGCTCGCGACTCCGGTGGTGTTGTGGGGCGGCCGGCCGTTTTTTGTTCGTGGCTGGGCGTCACTGGTACACCGCAGCCTGAACATGTTTACGCTGATCGCGCTCGGCACCGGCGCGGCGTACCTGTACAGCGTGGTGGCGCTGCTCTTTCCGGGCTGGTTCCCTGCGGCCGGCGCACACGGCGGCATGGAATCGCGCGGCATGCCGGAGATTTACTTCGAGGCCGCCGCGGTGATCACAACGCTGGTGCTGCTGGGCCAGGTGCTGGAATTGCGCGCGCGCCGCCGCACGCAGGACGCGCTGCGTGCGCTGCTCGGCTACGCGCCGAAAACGGCGCGGCGCGTCCGTCCGGATGGAGCGGAGGAAGATGTTTCCATCGCCGTGCTCGCGCCGGGCGACCGCCTGCGCGTTCGCCCGGGCGAGCGCGTGCCCGTGGACGGTCTGGTGCTGGAGGGCGCGAGCGCCGTGGACGAATCCATGATCAGCGGCGAGCCCATGCCGGTGGAGAAAGCTCCGGGCGCGAAGGTGATCGGCGGAACGATCAACGGCACCGGCGGATTCCTGATGCGCGCCGAACGCGTGGGGCAGGAGACGCTGCTCGCGCAGATTGTTCGTCTGGTGGGAGAGGCGCAGCGCAGCCGCGCGCCGATCCAGCGGCTCGCAGACGTGGTAGCCGGATGGTTCGTGCCCGCGGTGCTGACGGCGGCGGTGGTGACGTTCGCGGCGTGGATGTGGGTGGGACCCGAGCCGCGGCTTCCGCACGCTCTCGTGAATGCCGTCGCAGTGCTGATCATCGCCTGCCCGTGCGCGCTGGGACTGGCCACGCCCATGTCTGTGATGGTGGGGCTGGGCCGGGGAGCGCAGGCGGGCGTGCTGATCCGCAACGCCGAGGCGCTCGAGGTCCTCGAGCGGGTGGACACGCTGGTGCTCGACAAAACGGGCACGCTGACGGAGGGCCGCCCGCGCGTGCTGGAAGTTGCCGCGGCCCCCGGCTGGGAGCCGAGCGACGTGCTGCGCCTGGCAGCAGGCGTCGAGCGCGGCAGCGAGCATCCGCTCGCCGCGGCCATCCTCGCGCGTGCGCGCGAGGATGGAATCGCTCCCGCCGAGGTGACCGGCTTCCGCTCGCTGCCCGGAAGCGGCGCGGAGGCGGCCGCGGGCGTCGAGCACCTGCGCCTCGGCAACCGCCTGTACATGAGCGAATCTGGCGTGGCCACCGCGGCGCTCGACGAAACGGCGGCGCGCTGGAGCGCCGCCGGCCGCACCGTTGTTTTTCTGGCAGTGGACGCGGCCCTGGCAGGAATCCTGGCAGTAGCCGACCCGGTGAAGGCGACGGCGCGCGAAGCGGTGGAGGAACTAGAACGCGAAGGCGTCCGCGCGCACATGGCCACCGGCGACGTGCGCGCCACCGCAGACGCGGTGGCGCGTGAGGTGGGCATCACGGAAATAGACGCGGCATTGCTGCCCCAACAGAAAATCGCACTGGTGAAGCGGCTACAGGCGCAAGGCCGCCGGGTCGCCATGGCGGGAGACGGTGTGAACGACGCACCGGCTCTGGCGCAGGCGGACGTGGGCATCGCCATGGGTACAGGAACAGACGTGGCCGCCGAGAGCGCTGGCGTCACCCTGGTGAACGGCGACCTGCGCGGCATACTGCGCGCCCGCCGCCTGAGCCGCGCCACGATGCGCAACATTCGTCAGAATCTTTTTCTAGCCTTCGTGTACAACGTGCTGGGCGTTCCGATTGCCGCCGGCGTGCTCTACCCGTTCACGGGCCTGCTGCTCAGTCCGGTGGTGGCGAGCGCCGCGATGACGTTCAGCTCCCTCTCCGTGATCTGGAATGCGCTCCGCCTGCGCCGTGCGGCGCTGTAGCGGCGCGGTGTAGTTGCAGCGAGGGCGCGTGACGTGACGCCTCTTTTTCCAGCCCCTGTGATATTCTTCACCCCATGACGCTCGTCGAAGTCACCTACGAACTGGAAGCCCCCCTGAAAAAAGAACAACTGTGGCGCCTGGGGGAGTTTGCCAACACCTACGGCCTGCGGCGCTTCCACGTGGACGAAGAGAAGAACCTGGTGCGCTTCGAGTACGATGCCTCGCGCCTGCGCGAAGCGCAGGTGGAACACGTGCTACGCGCTGAGAAAATCCCCGTGAAGCAGCGCGTCGAACCCACCGCGTCGTAAACAGGGCGGCTGTAACCTTCCACCTGAATCAATCGAAGCGAGTTCAATCTTTGGCTGTGCTCTAAGGAGTTCGCATGGGAAGCAGGCCGAGCGGCCACGCGCACAGGTGTACGAAAAAAAGGAAAGGGGCTCCCGCTTGGGCCCGGGAGCCCCGTCGAGTGCTCGATGGTCGGCACGGCTCGCTACTCGCTCACCGTGCCCTGGGGTCTTCCATCCTAGCTTCCCTCTCTCAGGCAGGTAGGGTACGCATCACTCAGAATGGAAGCGGGCCCCTTCCCTCCCACTTCCATCCCGAGTGATTCGTGTCAACGAGCACTCGCCATTCGCCATGGCACGCAAATAGCCATTCATGAAATCGGGCGGATGCCATGTTTTCAATGCTTTCGGATGCTTTCTGGACCCGCCTTGCTGACCCCTGGTACTAGCCAGTACCGTTTTGGTTGTGGATAGGCCCATTGTGGTGCGGACACCGGCAAACATTGCGATGCAGCGCCTCCCGGTTCAACGGCCATCACGTCGCCAGCGTTTGACTTCCGCCCCCGCCCTGCGTACCTTTCCCCCCTCGTGCAAAGCTCCCGGCCTAACGGTCCTACCCCTGCTCGAGCCTCCCCTTCCCTGCCCTTCCTGCTCGGCGGCCTGGCGTGCTTTGCAGTGGCCGGTCTGCTCTGGCTGCTGGGCGCCCACTTAGCTTCGGGAATTGTGCAGGCGGCGGGCCTGCTGTTCCTGGCGGGATACGCGTGGCAGCGTCGTTCGCTCTCTCCCTGGATCCTGGTGGCCATGGTGGCCGGAGTGATGCTGGGGGCCTGGTTCCCGGCGCAGGCCATGGGGCTGCGTGTTCTGGGAACGATCTTCCTTCGCCTGATCCGCACCATCGTCGCTCCGCTGATCTTCGCGACGCTCGTCGTGGGAATTGCCGGCCATCCAGACCTGAAACAGGTAGGCCGCATGGGCCTGAAGGCCATCATCTATTTCGAAGTGGTCACCACGCTGGCGCTCCTGATCGGTCTGGGCGCTATCAATCTCACGCAGGCCGGCGCGGGCGTGCGAATCCCGCCGCCGGCAGAAGCCCAGGCGCCAACCCATCTCGACCAGATGTCCGCCAGCGAAATCCTGCTGCATACCTTTCCAGAAAACATCGCGAAGGCTGTGGCGGACAACCAGATTCTTCAGGTGGTGGTGTTCACTGTCCTGTTTGCCATCGGCCTGGCGCGCGTTCGCGAGAGCCGGCGCGAGCCCCTTCTGCGGTTTTGCGAGAGCCTGGCCGATACCATGTTCGAGTTCACGCGCATCGTCATGTACTTCGCCCCCATCGGCGTGGGGGCGGCCATCGCCTACACCGTGGGCAACATGGGCCTGGGGATTTTGCGCGATTACGCGCGGCTGATCCTCACGCTATATGGGGCGCTGGCCGTATTTATTTTCGGGGTGCTGCTGCCTGTCGCGCTCGTCGCTCGCGTCCCGCTGCGGCGATTCGTTCGCGCGATTGCGGAGCCGGTAACGATTGCTTTTGGCACGAGCAGCTCAGAAGCCGCCCTCCCGCGCTCCATGGAAGCGATGGAGGAGATGGGCGTGCCGCGCCGCGTGGTTTCCTTTGTGATCCCCACGGGATACAGCTTTAACCTCGACGGCTCTTCCCTGTATCTCTCACTCGCCACTCTGTTCGTCGCCCAGGCCGCGGGAATGCACCTGAGCTTCGGACGTCAGTTGGTGATCCTTTTCACGCTCATGCTGACGAGCAAAGGTGTCGCCGGCGTTTCTCGGGCCTCGCTGGTGATCCTGCTGGCCACGGCTGGCAGCTTCGGCCTTCCCAGCGAACCCATCTTCCTGCTGCTGGGTATAGACCCGCTGCTGGACATGGCGCGCACCGCCGTCAACGTGGCGGGCAACTGCCTGGCTACGGTCGTCGTGGCTCGATGGGAGGGGGAGCCCCTGGCAGGAGACGCGTAGGGCTGCACGGCGCATAGGGCCTGGCGCGTGCAAGTTGGCCTGAAATCAGTAACGTTTTGGGCACGAAAACGCCTCGCGCGCGTCTTCTTGCGAGGCTACCGGGGACGTGAGCAAAGCAATGTTAGCTGTCTGGACAACGACGCCTGCCCAATTCGGGAAATCGCTCGCACTCGCCCTGGCCGAGAAGCCTAGAATCCTCGTACTCGTCTCGCAATCCAGGGGGGAACGAATGAACGACAGGCGTATGGCGCGACGTTATGGCTTGGCAATCCCCGTGAGGTTCGAAACAGCGCATGCGCGGGCCACAGAAGAGGCGGCCGCGCGAACGCGGGAGATCTCTAGCAGCGGTCTGTACTTCACAGCGGACGCGGCCCCGGCCGAAGGCTCCATGGTTTCTCTTACGCTCACACTACCCCCCACACTCACGGGCGGCGAAGGTGTGCTGGTGGAAGTGGTGGCCCGCATCGTCCGCGTCGAACCGACCACTGCCGACGGGCGCGTCGGAGTAGCCGCCAGAATCGAGAGGTACGAACTGGTGCGCGCCTCGACGGCTGCCGCAAACTGACCGCGCCTCAAAGGGCCGTTCGGAAAACGAGCGGCCAGCTTCGAAAGGGCTTGGCCCCCTCAGCCCACTCCCCAGAAGCTCCTATTCAGGCTTGCAGGATTGATCTTAGTCAGATGCGCAGGCAGACGGTATTGCCTGCAACCGGATGCGAGGCTCGCGACGCTCGCGCGACCCTCCCGGATGCAACGCCCGGCCCACTAACCGGGCGAGCTGCCGTTTGGCGCGATGCAGGCGCGCTTTCAGCGTTCCCTGGGAGATGCCGAGTTCCTCTGCAGCTTCCTCGGTTGAAAACCCTTCCATCTCGCGCAGGATGAACGCCGACCGCAACACCGGCGAAAGCGTCTGGAGATTGTGGCGCAGCAGATCTTCCAACTCCCTGCGCGACGCTACCTGCTCCGGATTGGGTGCGGTATCCGGAAACTGATCCGCGAAGGTCATCTCGTCGTCATCCGCCAGGCGCTCGTCCAAAGAGACGGCCGGACGCGAGCGGCGGCTGCGCAGGCGCATCAGCGCCGCGTTGATCACGATTCGAGTGAGCCAGGTGGAAAACTGCGAGCGTCCTTCAAACCGCCGCAGGTTCCGGTAGGCGCTCAGCATTCCCTCTTGGAGAACGTCTTCAGCTTCTTCCGGCGTGCCTACAAGGCGCAGCGCGGTCTGGTAGAGCGCCGGACTCAGATTAGAGAACAGCGCCTCCAGAGCGTCGTGGTTCCCCGCCTGCGCCCGCGCAATCAGGGCTTCCTGCGCATCCCTGGACTGCGGGACCCGTGGCGGATTCTGAACAGTATTCGATACAGGCTGCTGTGTTCCGTTCATTTTTCTTTTCCCCTCCCATCACCCCTGCCCTGCCGGGCCGGCACTACGCCCGCCCCCGCGGGCTCCGGCTCACAACAGGTAATCCCCTCGACGATCGCTCGATTCAAACAACCCTTGGCGCGGAAGGTGGCCCCGTTCGCGTGCAGGTCCTTCAATAACCCCTTACCGCTACAGTCAATCGAAGTGACGCCCATCAAATCCACAATCACCGGCCGGTTACCGCCAACTTCGGCTTGCCGGCTCCGAAGCAACTCGGCCAAAGGCGCCAGGCTGGGGCCGGCCAGCTTCCCTTCAATTACGAATACGGTTGAGCCGAGCTCTTCTGTCTGGGTTAGTCGGAGCATTCCTGCCTTCTAGACCTTCCGCGCCTCTCGGAAATTCCCCACGTTGGCTATGGCAAGTCAAAGGCCACCGTCATGCCTTTCGGTGCCTGTCCCCAACTGTCTCTATCTCTTAAGGTTAGACGGCCGGGAGCCGGAAATGGAGTCGGAGGGAAGGTGAGAATGCCCAGATTCTGATGCCGACATGTCGGCATGTGCCGATATAACGGCACTGCTGGCCAATAGCTAGGCTTGCCGCGTGATGCCTAGTTTCTTCATTCTAGACTGGAGGGTGGTGCGTTTGAGGCCGAGCCTGGCTGCCGCTCCCTGTGGGCCGGCGAGCCTCCAGCGGCTCTCCCGCAGCGCCTGGATGATGTGTTCCTTCTCGACCTGTTCGAGCGTCGCACCGGCGCCGGCATTCGCCAGGGGCGCGCCTTCCACGTTCTCCAGCTCGGCCAGGGGAACGCGCAAAACGGTGCCAGGAGAGAGAATCGCGGCGCGTTCGATCATGTTCTCCAGTTCGCGGACGTTGCCGGGCCAGGGATAGCGCACCAGCGCATCCATCGTCTGCATGGGAATGGTCTCGATGTTGCGGCTCAGGCGCCGCGAATACATCTGGGCGAAAAACCGCGCCAGCAGAGGTATGTCGTCTGCCCGCTCGCGTAACGGGGGAATACGGATCGGAAAAACGTTCAGGCGGTAGTACAGGTCGCTCCGAAACTGCCGTTCGGCCACCATTGCTGAGAGATCACGGTTCGTGGCGGCCACTACGCGGGTGTCTACCTTAATCGTCCGGTTGCTCCCTAAACGCTCGAACTCCTGCTCTTGAAGAACCCGGAGCAACTTCGGCTGGAGTTCAGGCGGAATGTCGCCCACCTCATCAAGAAAGATGGTGCCGCCTTCCGCCAGCTCGAAGCGCCCGACTTTCTGGGCAATGGCGCCGGTAAATGCTCCCTTCTGGTGACCGAAGAGCTCGCTCTCGAGCAACCCCGTTGGAATCGCCGCGCAATTGATTTTGACGAAGGGCATCTGGCTCCGGCGGCTCAGATTGTGGATGGCGCGAGCCACGCGCTCTTTCCCGGTACCTGTCTCGCCGAGCAGCAGGACCGTGGAATCCGTCGGAGCGACGGTTTCTACCTGCCGCAGTACCTCTCGCAGCGCTGCGCTCTCTCCGACGAGATCCTCAAACTGGTAGCCGGAACGCATTTCGTCTTCGAGAATCAGCTTCCCCTCAGCAAGCCGGTTTTTCAGCTCCTCCATTTCGCAGTAGGTCTGGGCGTTCTCCAGCGCGATAGCAAACTGTACAGCGATCTGCCCGAGCAGCTCGGTATCGGCTTCGGAGAAAGCATCGAGACGGACGCTGGCCAAGTTGAGCGTGCCGAGAACGGTCTTACGGGTCAGCAAGGGCAGGCAGACGCCCGACTTGAGTCCCTCCGCAAGCAACAGCTTGGCGTCCTCGCTGTCCATACGCTCCAGGGACTGCTGGTCGAATCGGACGGGCTGGCGCTGCCGGATGGCCTCGCCGGAGGGGACGCCATCGAGCGCGAGAACCATCTCTTCGCGAATGAAGCCCTTCCCCGACGGAAAATCGAGCAAGTTCACGCGGATCTTCCCCGGCGCCTCTTTGTCGAGCAGCGCCAGGCTCGTGTATTCGTGATGCAGCAGGTCGCGGCAGAAAGCGGAGATGGCGGCGAACACGTCCGGCAGCTCGAGGTTGGAAACCACCGCGTTGTTCACCTCGAGCAGCAGGCGCAGGCGGTCGCGCTCGCGGGCGAGCTCCGCCTGGGGACCCTCCGTAGGCGCGGCCACAGCTGGCTGCGGCTCGGGCTTCTCCCCAGAATCCGGGCTCGACCGGGATGGAGTGGGAGCAGACATTAAGAGAGGGCTGGAACTCCTTCGCTAGAAGGTACCACACCCGGGAAGGGCTACCCCAGCCAGCGGGTTGTGGCCGCGGAATGAGGTCAGGCGGACCTGCGCCTTCCATCTCCGCAGTGCGAAGACAGTCCGAAGACAGTCCGAAGACAGCCCGAAAGACAGCTCCTTTGACCCGGGACGGGGGAATCCTGCGCGCGGCCGTAGTGGCGGTAGTGGAAGCGGCCCTGGCCGCCATCGTTGTATCTTGACTTTCATTCTGCGGCGAGCTATTTCTCCTTGGGCTCTTCTAAGTTGTTCCGAGCAGGCCGCTAAGGGTCGGCCGGCCAGGAGACTGGCCCTTCATGGTGGGTGGGCTTAGGTTGATCCTTACGCTCAACGGGATGTTCAACGGGGGTCTTGCGTGCCGAGAAAATTCATAGTTGCTACGGGTGTACTTTGCGCTCTCGCTTTCTTCCTGAGCGGCCAGCGCCCGCCGCGCTCGCCAGAGCGCAAGGTGGCTGCCGCACCGCATGCCGCCAGCGGAATGCTGAAGGATGCCGCGCTCGAGCACAGCCTGCGCGTGGCCAT
>DATFZR010000410.1:0-3169 GCA_035314265.1 Candidatus Acidiferrales bacterium | reverse complement strand
CCAGAATCGGCACGCCCGCGTTGGCCAGCGCAAAGAGCGGCATGATGAAGAAGCCCACCCACGGCTGGATGGCATGCTCGATCCGGTGCAGCGGCGATTGCACCAGCTCGCATTGCCTCTCCAGTCCGTGCACGGCGTCATGCTCTTCCGCCGAGTGCGGGCCCGCTTGCTCGAACTTGCCCACCAGAGACCGGCCGCGCAGCACGAACTCGGCCCGGTCAATGTAAGTCTTCGCGGGAATCGTGAAGGCCATCACCACGCCTGCAATCGTCGCGTGCACGCCGGAATTCAGCACGGCCAGCCACACGAATACGCTGATCAGCCCGTAGACTGCCGGCGCGCGCACCCCCATCCAGTTCGCCAGGCAAGAAACGCCCAACCCGGCCGCCGCGATGCCCAGGCTGAACATCGAAATATCCGACGTGTAGAAGATGGAGATCACCAGTACACATAAGATGTCGTCCACAATCGCCAGCGCGGCGACGAATACTTTCAGCGCCGGAGGCACGCGGCTCCCCAGCAACGCCAGCGCCCCCAGCGCAAAGGCGATGTCGGTGGCCATGGGAATTCCCCAGCCGCGCTGCGCTCCGGTGCCTTTTGTGATCAGGACGTAAATCACGGCCGGCGCCAGGCTCCCGCCCACCGCCGCGAGGAAGGGAAATGCGGCCTGCTTCAGCGAAGAGAGTTCCCCGATCAGAATCTCACGCTTGATTTCCAGTCCCACAAGAAAGAAGAAAACGGACATCAGACCGTCGTTGATCCAGTGGTGCCGGGTGATGGAAACGATCACGCGGCCGAAACCAATCGTCAGGGGAGTTTCCCAGAGGTGTTCGTACGCATGCTGCCAGGGCGAGTTCGCCCACACCAGCGCGGCCGCCGTGCAGACGAGAAGAAGGATGCCGCCCGACGCTTCCATCTTCGCGAAGCGCGTGAACGGCGAGGTCAGCACCTCAATCGCGGGTTTTCCGAAGGGCGTGGTGGATCCCTGGCTGGGCATGGCGGCGACTCCTTGGCGCCCGGTGCAAAGGATGCCTGAAACACGAGAGGCCGCGACCCCAAAGGGCGTTCGCGGCCTCTCATCGGTTCGAAGACTTCCCGGCCCGCTACTTCTTCTCTACCGGCTTCTCGTGGTGTCCGCCGAACTGGAAGCGCATTGCGGACAGGATCTGGTTGGCAAAGTCGGCCTCGCCGCGCGAACTGAACCGCTCATACAGCGATGCGGTCAGCACGTGCGCCGGGACGCCCTCGTCCACGGCCGCCAGGATCGTCCACCGGCCCTCACCCGAATCCGAAACGCGCCCGCCAAAGGCCTTCAGTTCCGGGTCTTCGAGCAGTGCGATGGCCGTCAGGTCCAGCAGCCATGAGGCAACTACGCTGCCGCGCCGCCATACTTCGGTGACGTCCCGCAGGTTGAAGTCGTATTGGTAATGCTCCGGATTGCGCAGCGGGGTTGTCTCCGCGTCGGCTGCTGAGTGGTCCTGCTTCCCCACGTTCGCGGCCTTCAGGATGCCCAGACCTTCCGCGTATGCGGCCATGATTCCGTATTCAATTCCGTTGTGCACCATCTTTACAAAGTGGCCCGCCCCGTTTGGCCCGCAATGCAGGTAGCCATGCTCCGCGGAACCGCCGACTTTGTCGCGTCCCGGCGTGCGTTCTACGTTGCCCATTCCCGGCGCCAGCCGGTTGAAGATCGGGTCGAGGTGCTTCACGATGTCCTTCTCGCCGCCGATCATCATGCAGTAGCCGCGGTCCAGGCCCCATACGCCGCCACTCGTGCCCACGTCCACGTAATGGATCTTCTTCGTCGCGAGTTCCTTGGCCCGCCGGATGTCGTCAATGTAATACGAGTTGCCGCCGTCGATCAGGATGTCTCCCGCCTCCAGGTGCGGCAGCAGCGTGGCGATCGTCTTGTCCACCACCGCCGCGGGCACCATCAGCCACACCGCGCGCGGCTTCTGAAGCTTGCCCACGAATTCCTGGATCGTTGCCGAGCCCGTGGCCTTTTCAGCCACCAACTCGCCCACTACTTTCGGTGACATGTCGAAAACCACGCACTCGTGGCCTCCGCGCAGCAACCGCCGCACCATGTTTGCGCCCATACGTCCCAGACCGATCATTCCTAGTTGCATAGCTCGCTCCTTTTATCTCCGTGATGTCTCTCTCAAACTCGTTGGTTTCCGCCCCGGGTGTCTTTCGCCGGGACCTTGCTCACCGGGTTCTTCGGGGTTCGCCCGCCCCTAGCCGCTCCCTCTAGCCTCCGGGAGAGTATCAAAGCTGAGGCGCCTTATGCTCTATCTTTCGATTTGCGGTACCGCCGGATCATGCTGTTCGTCGAGCTGTCGTGGCCCAGCTTCGGTTCTGCCGCATCTTCCAGTTCGGGGATGATGCGCTGCGCCAGTGCCTTGCCCAGCTCCACGCCCCACTGGTCGAAGGAGTTGATCCGCCACACCGCTCCCTGCGTGAATACCGCATGCTCGTACAGCGCCACCAGCTTGCCCAGCATCTCCGGCGTCAGCCGCTCCGCATAAATCGTGTTTGACGGCCGGTTGCCATCGAACACGCGGTGCGGCGCCAGCCAGTCTGCCGTGCCTTCCGCCTTCACTTCCGCAGGCGTCTTCCCGAAGGCCAGCGCCTCGGTCTGCGCGAATACGTTGGCCATCAGGATGTTGTGGTGCCGGCCCAGCGGGTTCAGCGAGCGGCCAAAGGCGATGAAGTCGCACGGGATCACGCGCGTCCCCTGGTGAATCAACTGGTAGAAGGAGTGCTGCCCGTTCGTTCCCGGCTCGCCCCAGTAGATCGGCCCGGTGTCCACGCTGGTCTTCGCCCCATCCAGCGTCACCGTTTTCCCGTTGCTCTCCATCGTCAACTGCTGCAGGTAGGCCGGGAACCGCTTGAGGTATTGGTCGTAGGGCAGTACGGCCACCGTTTGCGCCCCGAAAAAGTCGTTGTACCACACCGCCAGCAGGCCCATCAGCACCGGCAGGTTGCGGTCAAACGGCGCCGTGCGGAAGTGCTCGTCCATCTCGTGGAAGCCGTTGAGCAGCGCGCGGAAGTTCTGCGGCCCCACGGCCAGCATCGTGGAAAGCCCGATCGCCGAGTCCATCGAATACCTTCCGCCCACCCAGTCCCAGAAACCGAACATGTTCGCCGTGTCGATGCCGAACGCGGA
>DATFZR010000409.1:0-2171 GCA_035314265.1 Candidatus Acidiferrales bacterium | reverse complement strand
CAAGCCGTGCGGTTGTATCTGCCCCGCGCCAACCGCGACGACATCATCCGCGAACTCTCCGCCAATCTCCTCTCGCAAATGGAGGAAAGGGAATCGGCGCTCGGCCGTCCGCTCAGCGAAGACGAGCAGATGGCCCTCCTCAAACAGCACGGCGACCCCATGCTCGTGGCTCGCCGCTACCGGCAGGACCGGCCCAGCCTCAGCATCGGCGTCGAGCTGATCGGCCCAGAGCTCTTCCCCATGTACCTGATCATCCTGGGCCTCAACCTCAGCATCTGCATCATCTTCACGGCCCTGTTCTTTCTGGCCATGAAGTTGCCCCTCAGTATCGAGCCGTTTGTCTTCCCGGTCCTGCTGCAGATTGTCTGCGTCACCACCATCTTCATCATCCTCAACCTGATCCGGCGGAAGTATCCCCAGCCCTGGTATTACCCTCCCGCGGCGATGGCGCCGTTGATCCCCATCGCCCGCTGGACGTCCATCTCCGGATTGGTGGTCTGGCTCATCTTCACGTCGTGGTGGGCCGCCACGCCCTACTTCCCGCAATTGGTCTTGGGCTCCGCTGCGAAGGGCCTCGAACTCGCGCCCGTCTGGCACACGTTCTATACGCCGCTCCTGCTCCTCCTGCTGATGGGAATCGCGCAGCGAGCCGTCAACGTGGCGCGTGCCGATTGGACGTGGCTGCTTCCCGTCTCGCGCATGCTGGTCAATCTGCTTGGCCTGCTGCTGCAGTTCCCGATCTTCAAGGGCTATCCCTACGTGCTCGTAGCGGAATGGGCCAACAACCAGACGCTCTATGTCGAGCGCGCCGATGCGTTGAACAACTTCATCCTGTGGGGCCTGGTCAGTTGGCTCTGGATTTATTTCCTGATCAGCGCGCTCGTCTACGCGCGGTATTGCGTGCCCCACGTCCGTCGTTTGTTTAGTCGCGTCCATGCCCCGGCCGCGTCGCGCGCCTAGGCTCGCCGGTTTAGCCGCCAGGGCGGCCCGGCGCCGCTCCATGCAGTTTAGGTCCTAGCCCGGGCCTTCCCGGCCGGGTGTTGTAACAGTTCAAAGTCCAGGAGGAAGGAAAAACACATGAGTGCAACCATGACGCTAGGGGTGTCTTCCGGCGCCGAACAGCAAATCGGAAAGTCGCAGTCCAATCCTCACCCAGGGGACGTGTACAGCCTGCCCGTTGGCTATCTACGCGCCTTCATTACCCTGCTGGTGGTCGCGCACCACGCCGTGCTCGCCTATTACCCCAACGCGCCCGCACCCACGGACTCGTTTGCCACCGGACTGCGCCTGTGGCGGGCGTTTCCCGTAGTGGATACCCATTCGTGGTCGGGCTTCGCCCTGTTCGTTGGATTCAACGACACGTTTTTCATGTCGCTCATGTTCTTCCTCTCCGGCCTGTTCGTTTGGAAGAGCCTCGAACGAAAAGACGCCGGCACGTTCCTGCGCGGCCGCGTGCTGCGTCTGGGTCTCCCCTTCGCCATAGCCGCGGCCGTGCTGGCGCCGCTCGCCTATTACCCTGCCTACCTTCAGACCGGCGGCACGCCCGGCCTCTCTGTCTTCTGGCATCAATGGTTCTCCCAGCCGGACTGGCCCGCGGGCCCCGCTTGGTTCCTGTGGGTCCTCCTCGCGTTTGACGTTGTAGCCGCCGCTCTCTACGCCATGCTCCCGCGGTGGGGCGACGCGCTCGCGCAGTTCGTCTCCGGCGCGGATCGCCGCCCGCTAGCCTTCTACGGCGCGCTCGCAGCCATCTCCACCGCAGCCTATCTGCCGCTGGCGCTGCTCCTCGACCCGTTCCGCTGGTCCACATTCGGCCCGTTCACTTTCCAGACGAGCCGCGTCCTCCATTACTTCGTTTATTTCCTCGCCGGCGCTGCAGTAGGCGCCTGGGGTGTCGGCCGCGGCCTGCTCTCGCCGGAGGGCCGGTTGGCCCACCGCTGGGGACGGTGGACCACGGCTGCCGCCGTGGCATTCATCCTGGCCATCGCCACGTTCCTCGTGGCGATTTCCGCCCACGGCCGGCCCTACTTGTGGGGCACGCTCGGCGGCGCTACCTTCACGCTTTCCTGCGCCGCCACCTCGCTGGCCTTCCTGGCTATCTTCACGCGTTTCGTCAAGGTGAACAGGCCCCTGCTCGACAGCCTGCGTGACAACGCCTACGGCATCTACGTCCT
>DATFZR010000408.1:0-2751 GCA_035314265.1 Candidatus Acidiferrales bacterium | reverse complement strand
GGCCGGAGATGCGGTGAATCCCAGGGTGATCGAGAAGTTCTTTTCGGCCAACAGAAGGCGGCTGCCCGCGGGAGCGTCGCCGCAATCCGTCGCCTGGCAGCGCGACAGGCAGCGCGGCGTGGTGGACTTTTCCTTCGATTTCCGCACTTCAACCGCGAAGCACGAGTGAGCCGCTATTGCGGGGCGGGCTCCGGAATCGCGGCGCCGTCTTTGCGCGGGTCAGAAGCGCCGTAATTCACGCCGGCGGCGAAGTCGCGCATCACCGCCTGCCCGCCACCCACCACCTGCGAATATCCCTGGCGCACCTGAATCTGATGCCCGCGCGCCTCGAGCGCGGCGCGCACGTCCGCCGGGATGCGATCCTCCATTTCCACGTCGCAGCCTTCGAATGTGTGTTTTGAGAATCGCGCGGCTTCCATTGCCGCCTGGACGTTCATGCCGAAATCCACGACGTTGGCAACAAACTGCGCGTGCGCCTGCGCCTGGTTCCATCCGCCCATGATCCCAAACGCAACGCGCGTGGTTCCCTTCTCCATTTGCGCGGGGATGATGGTATGCAGCGGGCGCTTTCTTCCCGCGAGCACGTTGGGCGACGCGGGATCCAGGGAGAAGAGCGCGCCGCGATTCTGCAACGCAAAACCTGCGCCATCGGCCACGATGCCGGAACCGAAGCCGTCGTAGTTGCTCTGGATGAGAGACACCATGTTGCCGTCTTTGTCCACGGTAGCCAGGTAAGTGGTGTCTCCGGCCTGCGTGGGGAGCGTGACCTGCGGCGCATCGGCCGATGCGCTGCCCGCCAGCAGCGGGGCCACGCTGCAATTGGCGCGTCGCGAGTCCACTTGTGCCGCGCGCGCCGCGGTATGCTCCGCGCCGAGCAATTGCGCCACGGGAATCTTCGCGTACCGCGGGTCAGCCACGTAATGCAGCATGTCCGCATAGGCCAGTTTCTTCGCTTCAATCTCCACGTGCAGCACGTCGGCGGAGTTCTGCTTTGCCGCGCTGAAATCAAATTTGCCCATGATATTCAGCATGAGCAGCGCGGCGATTCCCTGCCCGTTCGGCGGCATTTCATAAACGGTCCACCCGCGGTACGCCGTGGAAATTGGCTCGACCCATTCCGCTGAATATTCCGCGAGATCTTCCGCCGTCATCGCCCCGCCGAAACGCGCCTCCGCAGCGAGAATGTGCTGCGCCGTCTGGCCGCGATAGTAGCCGTCGCGGCCGGAAGCGGCGATGCGGCGCAGGGACGCGGCCAGCTCGGGATTGCGGAAGACTTCGCCGACGCGCGGCGAGCGGCCGCCCGGCAGGTACAGCTTGGCCGCCGCGGGATCCTCGTGCGCATCGAGCACGCCGCCCGACCAATACGAAGCCACCCACTCGGTGACCGGAAAACCATCGTCGGCAATCCGGATCGCGGCGGCAAGGTCTTCCGCCAGCGGGCGGCGCCCGAAACGATCATGCAGCTTCACCCAGCCGTCCACGGCGCCGGGCACGGTCACGGAGTGAATACCGGACTGCGGCATTTTGTCCTTACCATGCGCGCGCAGGAATTCGGGCGTGAGGCCACGCGGCGCCCAGCCGCTGGCGTTCATCCCGTAGCGCCGGCCGGACTTCGCGTCGTAGACCATCGCAAACAGGTCGCCGCCGATGCCGTTCATCATCGGAGAGACCACGCCCATCACGGCGTTCGCGGCAATCGCGGCGTCCACCGCGGACCCGCCCCGCGCCAGCACCTGCGCACCCGCCTGCGCGGCCAGCGGCGACTCCGCGGCCACAATGCCTCCGCGCGTGACGGTCATCGAGCGTCCCTGCCCGGACCGCTGCGGCTCCGCGCTGGGCGCAAACGTCATTGCTGCCAACCCTCCTGCAATAAGCAGGCGCACAGCCCACCCGCGACGCATAGCTCCTCCACGAGGCTCAGTTCAGGCCGCTCGCCCGGCGGCCGGGTCCATCGCTTGCACATGTCGCGCAATTTATATGCATCCACAAGAGTATGCAAGCCGGGCCCGCGCGGGGAAAACACCGCCCCAATGGAGGCGTGGCGAGCCGTCTCCGCGCATTGTAGGATGAATACGGAGGTTATTTTTCGGCCGGTCGAATGGGTCCATTGAATCCAGATGTGCTTGCCGGAGCCGGAGTCGCTCTCGCAGGCTGTTTGTTCCTGATCGTCAGGCGGCGCCGCGGGGCCAAGGCCGGGAACTCCGAGCCCGGCGGATTCGCGTGTGCGGACTCTTCTCCCTGCGTTTTCTTCCAGTGGCTCGACGACAAAGAGCCGAAGCTGAAGGCGGTGGGGTGGCTCGCCAAGAATAATCCCTATAAGCGCGCGAAAGTGGATCCCGTCTCCTTCCACATATTGCTGTCGCTGCTGGCCCAGCCGTGGACGCCCGCGTGCCTTCCGCACCGGATGGAATGTCCCTTCTGCCCGATCATCAATCCGGATCACGGCAAGAAGAAGCAGCCGTGGTGGGTCATGCGCAAAGGAGAGGCGGACGGCCTGGAACTGGTGCAGTCGCGCACGCCGGAATCCCTGGCGCACGTGGAAACGCAGCGGCTGTCGCGCAGCGGCGCGCACAAGATCTTTCAGTCCGCCAGCCTGTTCGTTCCTGGCAAGGGATTTGTCTTTGTGGCGCATCCGATGATCGCGCATTTTGTGGATGCGCACGGATACGACCCGCCGGCCGAATTCTGGAAGGCCGTGAAAAACTGTCCCGGCGTGCAGTCGGTGCTCTACCGGCAGGCGATGATTGACAG
>DATFZR010000407.1:0-4368 GCA_035314265.1 Candidatus Acidiferrales bacterium | reverse complement strand
GCGGCGCGCTCTTATAGATCTTTTTCAAATCCTCGGTGCGCAGGCCTGCGCTCATGGCGTCTCCCCGGCAGGGCCGTCGAACTTCCATCGCGTGGCTGTCTGCGTGAACAGTTTGTCTTTCTCGATGAACCCAAAAGCCGCGCGCGGACGCACCGCGTAGAACCCCGAGCCTTTCACGTCCCACGCGTACTTCTTGTGATACGCCTCCCACATCGGTTTTATTGCATCCGAGGCGGGCACCCACTCCGCCGCGCCTTCCAGGATCACGGCCTCGTCGCCGCGCTCCGGGCAGACCACGCATTGTGGATTTGCGGTCAGGTTGCGAGCCTTCACGGTCTTATCTCCCGTAGAAAACCAGAAGGCGCCTTGCCACCACACGCCCCACACGGGCATCACGTGCGGCCTGCCGTCCGGCCGCGTGGTCGCTACCCAGTAATTGTGCCCCTTCGAGAGCCGTTCCTCGGCCCAGCTCCATGGCAGAAGTCCCCGGCCGTCCTTCTCGCCGGCAATGCCGTATCCGGGGATGTTGGGACGTCCGGCGCGCGGCTCGGCCGGCGGCGCGGCTGTTGGCGGAGCCCCCGGCCGCAGTATCTTCGGCCGCGCGCCCGGCGCTTTCTTCTTCTTCTTCGCGCCTTTCTCTTTCTTAGCGCCTTTGCGAGAACTCTTCATCCTCGTTTCGTCTCCCCGAGCCACAAAAGGCTAGCACAACCCGTGGCCGATGCGCCGCCCTCGCCAATCCCGCCAGTTGAACTTTCCCGTGGCCGGCGGTACTCTGGATTCGACAGGCGAAGGAGTTCGCCTAGAACCGCTGTCCCCCCTCTTTTGCCGGGACAGATGATGACTCCTGACAAGGAATCTTGTCTCGGGGTCATGCCACCCGGCAACGATTCCAGAAAGCAGAAGTGAGGCCCATGGAGAAGCCGCGTTTGCTCGCTTCCCGCGAATCCACTTTGCTTTCCCGCGTCCCGCTTGCAGACTGCCGCGGCGCCGTGGAATTCTGATCCCGAAAGGAGTCGCGTTGAGAATCATTTGGATCGCCATTTTCGGAGCCATCGGCACGCTTGCCCGCTACGGTCTGCAGGGCGTCGTGCAGCATCGCACCACGGCAACGTTTCCCACCGGCACGCTGGTGGTGAATCTTTCCGGATGCCTTCTGCTCGGCTTTCTTGGCCAGCTCACCATGAACCGCATGATGGTCTCGCCGGACATGCGCGTGGCCATCACCATCGGCTTCTTCGGCGGCTTCACCACCTTCTCCAGCTTCACTTGGGAGACCATCAAGATGTTGGAAGACGGCGAGTGGCTGTGGGGCGGAGCGTACATACTCGCCTCCGTGGGCATCGGTCTGATGCTCACGCTGATCGGCATTCATGCGGCCAACCGCGTGTAGGAGACTTCATGACACACGAGCGATTTGAAGGCGAACGCACGCTGCTGCGCATTTACATCGGCGAGTCCGACAAATTTGAAGGCAAGCCGCTCCACCAGGCCATCGTCATGCTTCTCCGGCAGGAAAAATTCTACGGAGTGACGGTGCTTCGAGGCATTGGCGGCTTCGGCGCGTCGAGCATCTACCACACGGACAAAATCCTGCGCCTCTCGCAGGATCTGCCCATCGTGATCGAGGTGGTGGAATACAGCGAGCGCATCGAGCGCATCATCCAGAAGCTCGATGGGATGATCGAAGGCGGCCTGATCACCACCGAGAAGGTGCACGTGATCCTGCACCGCAGCGCGAAGAAATAAATGAATGCCCGCCTCCATGGCGGCGTGGCCGCGGGCCAATGAAGATCCGGGCGCCCGCTAGCTAATCGTTCTCCTGCGTCACCACGTGGATATCCACTTCCGGCGATTCCCGCAGGAATTTGTATACGGCGGAGATGTAGAGCCACTTTCTCCATCCGCGGACGGCCGAGCGGCCGAAAATCACCTGGGTGATGTGCTTCTCGCGCACGAACTGCTCGACGGCGTCGGCCACGTCGCCGTTTTCGAGTTGCACCACCTGGGACGCCAGGTTTCGCGCGAACTGAACGTTTGCCGCCAGCGTCTTCTGGTTCGACGGGTCCTCATCCTGCTGGTCCTTCACGTGGATTACGTACAGCTCGGCGTCCAGGCGCCGCGCCATCCTGGCGGCGCGCGCGATCAGGTACTGCGCCCGCGGGCTTGAACTCACGCACACGGCGATGCGCTCGCGCACGGCCCAGTTTTTCCGGATGTCTTCCGCGGCCATGTACGATTCGAGGCTGCGGTCCACCTGCTCCGCCACCTGGCGCAGCGCCAGTTCGCGCAGCGCGATCAGGTTTCCGCGGCGGAAGAAATGCTTCAGCGCCTGTTCGATTTTCTGCGGCATGTACACGTCGCCGCGGCGCATGCGGTTTTGCAGGGCTTCCGGCGTCAGGTCTACCATCACCGTTTCCGCCGCGGTCAACGGCACCCAGTCCGGCACCGTTTCGCGCACGGTGATTCCCGTGATGGCGTGCACCTGGGGCGCCACGCTTTCGATGTGCTGGATGTTCAGCGTGGAAAGTACGTCGATGTTGGCGGCGATCAGCTCCTGCACATCCTCGTAGCGTTTGCGGTGGCGGCTTCCGGGGATGTTCGTATGCGCGAGCTCGTCCACCAGCGCCACCTGGGGTTTCCGCGCCAGCACGGCGTCGAGGTCCATTTCCTCGAAGAGCGCGCCCTTGTATTCGATCTTCGAGCGCGGCACGGTTTCCAGTTGCGCGGCCAGCGCTTCAATCGCTTTGCGCCCGTGCGTCTCCACCACGCCGATCACCACGTCTTCGCCGCGGCTCCGGCGCCGGATGGCCTCGCTCAGCATGCCGTAGGTTTTCCCCACGCCCGGCGCGTATCCCAGGAAGAGCTTCAGGATTCCCCGCGTCTTCGGCGCCGGCGAGACCTTCTCGAGCCATTCTTCAGGCTTTTTCGTCAATGCCCGAGCCTCCTCGACGAGCCTTTCGCCGCCTGGGGTAGAATACCGCCATGCGTCCGCGCCCACTGGAGCAGGCGGTGCAGCTTGCGGCTTCGCTCGCCGTGGTCGCGGTGATTACAGCCTTGTTTCATATTTTTCTTGCCGTCAACCAGACGACTGCCGCTCTTGGATTCCTGCTGGCGATTCTAGCAGTTTCAGCCGTCTGGGGAATGGCCATCGCCGTGGCCATGTCTGTGGCGGCCATGCTTGCGTTCAATTATTACTTCCTTCCGCCCATCGGCACGTTCACGATCGCCGACCCGCAGAACTGGGTGGCGCTCGGCGCCTTTCTGATCACCGCGATCCTCGGCAGCCAGCTTTCCTCCCGCGCGCGCAAAGAGGCGGAAGTGGCCGACCGCCGGCGCCGCGAAATGGAGCGCCTCTACACCTTCAGCCAAAGGCTCCTGGGCGAAGGGAACGTGATCCAGTTGATGAACGCGGTGCCCAACTTCATTGTGGACACGTTTGAAACCGGAGCGGCGGCCCTCTTTTTGCCCGAAAAGCAGAAGTTCTACCGGTCGGGCATGGGCGCGCCGCAGCTCGATGAAGAACGGCTGCGCGACGCCTTCAGCCGCGACGAGCCGACGATCGACGCGCACCAAGGCTTCTGTTTTGCTCCCGTGCGCCTGGGCGTGCGGCCCATCGGCAGCTTCGGAATTTCCGGGCTGGCCCCCTCGCGGCAGACGCTCGAGGCGCTGGGCACCATGATCGGCATCGCCATCGAGCGCGCGCGGAACGTGGAGCTGCTTGGCAAGGCGGAAGCAAACCGCCAGGGTGAGCGCTTGAAGTCCGCCTTGCTCGATTCCATCACCCATGACTTCCGCACCCCGCTCACCGCCATCAAAGCCTCCATTACCACGCTGCTCTCGAACGGCCCGACGGCCGCCGCGCAGGATAAAGACCTGCTGAGCGTGATCAACGAGGAATGCGACCGCCTGAACCATCTGGTGGAAGAGGCGGCGGAGATGGCGCGCCTGGAGGCAGGCGAGGTGGAATTGAATCTGGCTCCCGTGCCCGTCCGCGAGATTGTGGATGCCACGCTCGCGCACCACCGCGTGGCGCTCGGCGCCCGCGAGGTGCGCGTGCTGATTCCGGCCGGCTTGCCGCTCGTGCGCGCGGACCTGGACCGCGCCAGGGAAGTGCTGGGCCACCTGGTGGACAACGCCAACCACTACTCGCCCGCGGAGAGTCCCATCCTGATCAGCGCGGAGCCCAGCGGCAACTTTGTAGTGATCAGCGTGGCGGATCACGGCTCCGGCATCGAAGAAATCGAGCAGGGCATCATCTTCGACAAATTTTATCGCGGCAAGGACCAGCGCTATCTTGTGCAAGGCACGGGAATGGGGCTGCCCATCGCGAAAGCGCTGGTGGAAGCCCATGGAGGGACGATCAGCGTG
>DATFZR010000406.1:0-5422 GCA_035314265.1 Candidatus Acidiferrales bacterium | reverse complement strand
CACGTGTTGCAGCACTGCGTGGCGAACCGCCCGTCAAATCCAGGGCGCTTGCGCGTGCTGGTGGAGACTGCGCCCGGGCGGCGGCGCCTGTACCGGCCCGGCGATGCCTACCATCCAGACCGCGAAGGGTCCAAGTGTGCTCCCAATGCGCATGACCTGCCCTCCGACTATCGTGGATTGCTCGATTGGTACGAGTCCTATGCCGCGGCCGCCAAGTCGAACCTGCGGACCACGGATCCCCTGCTGGCGCTTAAGGGCTCCGGCAAGGCTCTGTGGGCAGACGAGCACGCTGACGACTATGTCCGCCGGCTGCGGGAAGGATGGGAATGAGCAGGATCTTCTGGGACACGAACCTGTTCATCTACCTGTTTGAGGATTTCGGGCCTCTATCGAGGAAGGTGTTCGAGATCCGCGAGAGAATGCTGGAGCGCGGCGATCAACTGGTAACCTCCGCCATGACCCTCGGCGAGTTGCTTGTAAAACCCGCCGAGAAAAAAGACGAGGGCCTGATCAAGAAGTACGAATCGGCGGTGACGTCAACCGCCGTCGTGGTCCCCTTCGACACTCAGGTGGCTCGCATCTATGCCGCGATCCGGGGCGACCGCGCCATTCGCCCCCCGGACGCGATTCAACTCGCCTGCGCGGTTCGTGAATCGGTGGATTTATTCATTACCAACGACGAGAGGCTCGCGAACAAGTTTTTCCCGGGCATCCAGTTCATTCTTCCCATGAAAGCGGTGATTCTCTAAAAGCAGAGAGGCAAGGCAATTGTTCCCCCCAATCGTGAATGGTAGAGTGAACTTCATGCGGAAGTGGCGGAACCGGCAGACGCGCAGGGCTTAGGACCCTGTGGCCGAAAGGCCGTGGGGGTTCAAATCCCTCCTTCCGCACGATTTCCGGCCGGGAAATCGTGCCCCGAGCAGGCGCGGCGAGCGAAGGGCCGCAGCCAAGACTCCGCCCGCGAAACCCCGTTCCGCCCCAGCCCCAGTTGCGCCTGCCGCACAATCCGTCTACGATTCTCTGCGACGCGGGACAGCCCGCAGCTCTTTTTGGAACCAAAACGCCCCCTCGCGCGTCCGATGCTCGCGGGGCTGTGCGCTTTGCCGAATGGCAGGCGTTGTTCCAGTTTGTTCAAACTCATCGCAAAGGACACGAAACAAAAAATGTTGATTCGCCGGTTTCCCCTGTTGGCTTTTCTCTGCGCGCTGGCCTGCCTGCTTCTCGCGCCGGTAACGCGCGCGCAAACCAAGCTCCTGCGTTTCCCCGACGTCCATGAAGACAAGATCGCCTTCGTCTACGGCGGTGATCTGTGGATCGCCTCCACTTCCGGAGGCATCGCTACGCGGCTTACCGCGCATCCCGGCTTGGAGCTGTTCCCCAAATTCTCCCCCGACGGCAAATGGATCGCCTTCACCGGCCAGTACGACGGCGACGAGCAGGTCTACGTGATTCCCTCGACCGGTGGCGTCCCCAAGCAGTTGACCTTCTACCCTTCGCGCGGCCCGCTTCCCCCGCGCTGGGGCTACGATAACCAGGTTTACGGCTGGTCCGCCGACGGTAAGAGCATTCTCTTCCGCTCCATCCGCGATCATTTCGATCTGGGCGACTCGCAGCTTTACACCGTCTCGGTGGAAGGCGGCCTGCCGAAGGCGCTGCCCATGCCCACATCCGGGGCCGGCGACTTTTCACCGGACGGCTCGAAGATGGTTTACTCCCCGTTGTTCCGCGATTTCCGCACCTGGAAGCGCTACGAAGGCGGCTGGGCCCAGCAGCTTTACATCTTCGACCTGAAGACCGACGTCTCCGAGAAAATCACCGAAGGGCCGCGCTGCAACCGCGACCCCATGTGGATCGGCAGCAAGATTTATTTCACATCCGACCGCGACAACACGCTGAACCTCTACTCCTACGACCCCGCCACGAAAAAGACCGAGGAGCTCACCCACAGCAAGAAATGGGACGTCCGCTGGCCGGGCACCGACCACAAGGGCCAGATCGTGTACGAATCGGGCGGCGAGCTGAATGTGTTTGACGTGCATACCGGGCAGTCGCGCAAGGTGTCCATCACCGTGCCCACAGACGGCCTGGCCATGCGGCCTTCGCACATCTCCGTGGCCAATCGCATTGAAGGCGCGGAGCTCAGCCCCAAGGGCGAACGCGCCCTGTTTGTGGCCCGCGGCGACGTTTTCACCGCGCCGATCGAACACGGCCCCACGCGCAACCTCACCAATTCATCGAACGCCCACGATAAGGCGGCCCGCTGGTCTCCCGATGGCGCGAAGATCGCCTACATTTCCGACCGCAGCGGCGAAGAAGAAATCTGGCTAATCAATCAGGACGGGTCCGGCAAGCCGGAACAGATCACCAGCGATAGCCACGGAATGCGCTACGACCCCGAATGGTCTCCCGACGGCAAGCGCATCGCGACCGCCGACAAGAACGGCGACCTCTACGTGGTCACGCTGGCGGACAAGCATGTGGTCAAGGTGGCTCACGACAAGAACGGCCAACTGCGCGACTACGACTGGTCTCCGGACGGCAACTTCCTGGCGTTTTCGCTCACCACCACCGACGGCTTCCGGGCCATCAACATCTGGAGCCTGGCGGACGGCCAGCTCCACCAGGTGACCGGCTCTCTCTTCGACTCCAACAGTCCTTCCTGGGATCCCGACGGGAACTTCCTCTACTACATCAGCGTGCGCGAATTCCAGCCGCAGTTGAGCCAGATTGAATTTAACTTCGCCACCAATCGCGGCAACGGAATCTTTGCGCTCACGCTTGCGAAAGACGGCAAGAGCCCGTTCCCGCCCGAAAGCGATGAAGTGACTGTCGCCAAGGAAGGCGATAAGACCGGCGACCAGTCCAAGCCCGCCGATGCGAAGGCTGACGACAAGAAGGCCGACGAGAAGAAGGACGACAAGAAAGACGACAAGAAGGGCGACGCAAAAACCGGCGACAAGAAGGACGGCAAGCTCAAGGAAGTCCACATCGACTTCGACGGCCTCGCCGAACGCGTCACCCGCGTTCCCGTTGAGGCCGACAACATCTTCGCCGTCTCCGCCGTTCCCGGCAACATCCTCTACCTGCGTTTCGGCTCGTTCTACTATGGCCGCGAGAGCTACCCGGATTCCGCGCTGGTGGTCTATTCGATGAAGGACCGCAAGGACACCGTGCTGGCCGAAAAGGTGAACGGTTACTCCGTCAGCCGCAACGGGGCAAAGGTCCTGGTGCGCATAGGGCAGGATTTCAAGCTCTTCGACGCCACCCCGGCCGGAAAAGCCTCCCCCAAACCGGTTTCCACCGCCGGCCTCGCCGTGGACCGCATCCCGCAGCAGGAGTGGTATGAGGCGTTCGACGAGGTCTGGCGCCGCTACCGCGACTTCTTCTACGTGAAGAACATGAACGGGTACAACTGGGAGGCGCTGCGCGACCAGTACCGCCCCCTCGTTGAGTTCGTTGCCCATCGCTCCGACCTGAATTACGTGCTCGGCGAGATGGTTGCGGAGCTGGACGTCTCCCACGCCTACCTCGACGGCGGCGATTTCGACATTCCCCGCCGCGCGCCGGTAGGGCTGCCCGGCGCCCGCTTCGAGCTCGATGCCGCCGCGGGACGCTACCGCATCGCGCGCATCTTCCACGGCCAGAACGAAGAGGAGCTGTACCGCGCGCCGCTTACCGAGGTTGGCGTGGACGCGAAAGAAGGGGACTACGTGCTGGCCATTGACGGCAAGGAACTCACGGCCAAGGACAATCCCTACGAGCTGCTGCGCAACAAGTCCGTGAACCCGGTCGAGCTGACGCTCAATTCCAAGCCCACATTCGACGGCGCGCGGAAAACGTCTTATCGCCCGATTCCGGCCGAGCGCAACCTGATTTACCTCGACTGGGTGGCCCACAATCGCGACTACGTCGCGCAGAAGACCGGCGGACGCATCGGCTACATCCACATCCCGGACATGGGCGAGAACGGAATCCGCGAGTTCATCAAGTACTACTACCCGCAGATCCGCAAGGAAGGGATGATTATCGACGTGCGCGGCAACGGCGGCGGCAACATCTCGCAGATGATCATCAATCGCCTGCGCCGCTCGCTCCTGGGCACGGACTTTGCGCGCAACGCGGACGAAGCGTTCACCTATCCCGGCGCAACGTTCGTGGGGCCCTTCGTTTGCCTGATCAACGAGACCTCGGCCTCCGACGGCGACATTTTCCCTTACATGTTCCGCAAGGCCGGCCTCGGCCCCCTGATCGGCAAGCGTACCTGGGGCGGCGTGGTGGGCATCAGCGGCCACGGGCCGTTGATTGACGGCGGCCAGGTGTTCGTTCCCGAATTCGCCACGGGTTCCTCCGAAGGCCAGTACGTGATTGAGGGCCACGGCGTGGACCCCGACATCGAAGTCCAGAACGATCCGCGCGAAACGATCGGCGGTAAAGACGCCCAATTGGATCGCGCCATCGCCGAAGTGACCAAGGCGCTGGAGACGCACACGCACACGCTGCCGTCGCGTCCGCCGGATCCCAACAAGTCGCCCAAACGCTAGAGAGCCAAAAGGGGGCTGCGCGGCCATTCGTCGTGCAGCCCGCCGCCGGCGGGCCCGGGAGTGCGAGAGGCGCCAAAGTTCAGGCGCCTCTCGCCTTTCAGGCCGCAGCAAGAACCCCTGTGCTCCCCACCCGCGCGGGCGTATCATTGCCTCGCCGGCCAGTTCCCGGCTGAGGTGCATCGCCATGTACGTCGCGAAGGACCCTATTTCCTCTCGCGTTCCCGTCGTTCTTCTCGCTCTGGTTGCAGCCGCTGGAGTCCTCCGCGCCGACGACTTCTGGAAAAACAAACCGGCCTCGGAATGGAGCCTCAAGCAGACCATGAAGCTTCTGGAGGATTCGCCGTGGTCCCGGCAGGAAGTCCGCGCCGTGGCGAAAAACGGCACAGGAGCGGACGCCGTCTTCGACAACAGCCACAAGAACTGCGACCCCGACCGCATGGACTCCAACGGAAATTGCCTCTCCACGCGCGTCATGTTTCCGGCTGACTCCTCGCGCTCGCCCCAGGTGGATATCTCCACCGGGAATGAAGTGATTTTCCTGGTGCGTTGGGAATCGTCTGCGGCCGTCGAAGAAGCCTTCGCGCACCTCTCTGAACTGGGCGAACGCGCGACGGCGCAGTACCTTTCCGCGCCGCCACGGTTGCCGGCGGACCGTTACGTGGTCACGCTGAAGGCCCTCGAAAAGGTTGGCCCGGTCGGCCAGCCCCATGGGGCCATGCCCGTCAATCCCATCGGTTCGCTCGATAGCGATGCGCTCGGCCCGCGCGCCCGCCTGCTGGTTGGAAACCTGATCGTTCCTGCGGCCGAGTCCGAGCGCGCCGGGGTGGGCGCGGCGGAAGCGGTGCATTTCTTTTTTCCGCGCGAGTTCAACGGTGCGCCTA
>DATFZR010000405.1:0-5635 GCA_035314265.1 Candidatus Acidiferrales bacterium | reverse complement strand
CCTCCGTAAACGGTTTCTGCTGGTCAACGGCAAACGTGTGCAGCCCGCGATCGATAAAATAAACCACGCCCGCCTCGCGCGCCCCCGGCGTATCCGTGGTGGGGATGATCAGCGACGCGATCGCTTCCACTTCCGCGCCCTGCGCCGGAGTGAAGTATTCCAGCCGGGCAGGCCCTCCTGCCGCCACAGCGCTCGCGGTGTGGTAAGCGTGCTGCTGCGCCGCCAGCACTTCGGGCCACGCCGCCGTGACCCACGCGGCCCCCGCGCCCATGAACGTTTGCAGCAAAAAGCCGCGCCGCGAAAAACCTCCGGTCTCCATCACCACCCCCATACGAGAGACGCCGTTTACCGTCCGCCCGTTCCAATCGCTCGCCGCATTTACCTTTGACTCTGCGCCGCAGCCCAGTCCACGCCCGTCCCGTAATGATAGACGAGCAGGGCGCCGCGGTCCGCCCCCACGGCCACCATGCCTGCGAGAAGCAGCAGGCCCAGCACAAAAGCGGCCCGCAACGCCGCCAGCGGTCGTCGCGGCAGCACGAACAACCCCAGCGCCGCCAGAATCCCCGAGAGAATGCTTGAAGTGACCATCAGCGTCTCGTGCAGCTCTTTCACATCATGCGCCGCGCCGGAAGCCGGCACGGCCGCCTCGGCCGACCATCCGCTCATTACCGCCGGCACGGCCGCCAGCGCGCCCAGCGCCAGAACGGCACAGGCGATGCGGTGCAACGCTTCCCGCCGCGCCGCATGCGACGCGACCTCGAACGCGAGCGCCGCCATCCACAGCGCGATGGGGAAGTGAACGAACAGCGGATGGTAGTTCAGCATTCCCTTCAGGCCGGGAAACAGCGCGCCCATCGAGATCTCCTTCGCAACTGCCGCGGCGATTATGGCGGATTGAGCGGCGCAGGTAAACGTAGGGGCGAGGCGAGCATCAGTCCGCAATGGCCGGGGCCGCACCGGGTGCCGGCTCGCGGCGCAGGGTCGTGCCCAAACCAACTACTTTGCTTTGACTAATCAAAGTAAATGCGGCACACTCTCCACGATGGCGCCCGGCCCAGCCCGGCGGCTCCTGGCCGCGTATCCGCGAATCTTCTTCGCCTGCCACGCACGCCACGTCCGCGACCCACGAACCCGCCGCCTGCTCAGCGCCCATCAGGCCAGCATCCTCGACCATCTGGATAGCATCGAGGCCGTCACCCTCATGGGCCTCGCGAAACACATGGGAGTCACTCCAGCCACGATGTCGCTGGGCATCGAACGTCTCGTCCGGCGCGGCTACGTCGAGCGCGAACGCGATACGCACGACAAGCGCCGCCTGCAGCTCCGCCTGACGCCCGCGGGCGTGCGCATCCGCGAGGCCTCGTCCGTACTCGAGCCGGCGCGCGTGCGCGCCCTGCTGGCCGGCCTGGCTCCGCGCGAGCGCGAAGCCGCCCTCAGCGGCCTCGAACTCCTGGCCCGCGGCGCCGACAATCTGATCGCCCGCCAACCCAAGCCCCCGTTCGGCCTGGAAGCCACGCCGCGCAAGAACAACAAGAAGATGAACCGCAAAAAGGAGACGTCATGTTGAAGGGGATTCTGATTCTCTTTGGAGCGTTCGCCGGCCTCATCGCCCTCGTCGCCATCATCGGCGCGATGCTGCCCGTAAAGCACGTAGCCACCCAGTCGGCCGATTACGGCAAACCCCCCGACGCCGTCTGGGCCACCATCACGGACCCCACGAAGTTTGCCGCCTGGCGCCCGAACATGAAGACCGCCACGCCCGCAGATCCCGCTGACCCGCGCCGCGGCTGGACCGAAATCTGGTCGCACGGCGAACAGGTGCCCATCACCGTGGAGGAGTGGACGCCTCCCCGGAAACTCGTGACCCGCCTGGGCCCCGGCATGGCCTTCGGCGGCACCTGGACGTTCGAGCTCGCACCAACCCCCGCCGGCACGCGCCTGCGCATCACCGAAAACGGCGAAGTCTACAATCCCATTTTCCGTTTCCTCTCGCGCTTCGTCTTCGGCCATACCGCCTCCATGCGCGATTACCTGAAAGGACTGGGCAAAGCCTTCGGCGAAGAAACGCAGGTGGCCGGCTGATGGGCCAGCAAATCGAAACGCACGCGCGCCTCGATGGAAAACTCGTCAGCGGGGTAGCCCTGCTGGAAACGGACTACGTTCTGTTCCGCACCGCCGGCCCGAAGCCCGCGCGCGCGAAGATCGCCTTCCGCGAAATCAAATCTCTCAAAACAAAAGACGGCTGGCTGCTGATCCGCCACGCGGCCGGCTCGCTCGAGCTCGATCTGGGCGCGCGCGCGGAGAAGTGGACGGAGAAGATCCGCTCGCCGAAAAGCCGCCTGGAAAAGCTGGGCATCGTGCCCGGAGCGGCGCTGGCGCTCACCGGCGCCGCCGACGCCGAATTCCGCCGCGAACTGGCCGGGCGCGGCTGCGAAATCACCGATGGCCTGCCGCCGAAGCATTCCGCGCTGATTTTCTTCGGCGCGGAGTCGCGCCCCGATTTGTCGCGCGTGAAAACGCTCTCCTCACGCCTGGCGCCCGCCGGCGCCCTCTGGATCCTCTATCCCAAAGGCCGGAAGCACATCACCGAAAACGACGTGATCGCCGCGGGCCGCGCCGCCGGCCTGAAAGATGTGAAGGTAGTGGGCTTCTCCCCCACCCATACCGCCCTGAAATTCGTCATCCCCCTCGCAGAACGATAGCGGCGCCCGGTGCCCCTCGCCGCGCGCCCGGTTTCGAGAGAGAACCGCCCAGTGTTATGCTCATCTCCAATGTCCAGCTCCGGCGAATCCGGCGAACGCGGCCAACTCGACCGCATCCAGGATCGCTTCACGCGCACCGCGGACGCCTTCTCCGACTACGTGCTGCAGAAGCGCGCGGCCGACGCAGGACGCCTGGCAGACATGGCCGCGCCGGGTCCCACCGACCGCCTGCTCGACGCAGCCTGCGGCCCCGGAACCTACGCGCTGCCTTTCGCCCCGCGCGTAAAAGCCGTTGTAGGTCTGGACTACACGCCCGCCATGCTCGTGAAGGCGCGCGAGAAGGCCATTGAATCCGGCCTCTCCAACGTAACCTTCTCCCGGGGAGATTTGGACGCCATCCCCTTCGGCGAAGGCTCCTTCGACATCGTCACCTGCGGCTTTGCCATCCACCATCTGGCGCATCCCGCCAAGGCAGTCAAAGAATTTGCGCGCGTGCTCCGCTCGGGCAGCGGACGCGTTGCCATCATGGATATCGTCGTGGCCGAACCGGGCCGCCCGGAAGTGAACAACCGCATCGAGATCGTCCGCGATCCCTCGCACGTCTTAACGCACACCCAGCCGGAGATTCTGCGCCTGGTGGAATCCGCCGGCCTGCGCGTGCGCGCCGCCGAACGCGTGGAAATGCCCCGCTCGTTCAACCACTGGATGCACGTGGCCGGCTTCGAGCCCGGCGACCCCGTCTACCAGGAAACCCGCAGCCTCATGGAAGCCACCTTCGCCGGCGATTCCGCTGGCTTCCACCCGCAACCCCCGTCCAGCCCCACCGCCGATTTTTTCTACACCCAAACCGTCCTCTACCTGATCGCAGAAAAGCCGTAAGCCCACCTGTAGCGCAGGGCGATAGCCCTGCGGCCCTTTCCTCTCTTAATCTTCCTCCGCGCACCTCTGCGCCTCTCTGCGCCTCCGCGTTGTCTTTTTCTTTCCGTCCGCGATAACGTAGCCACCTCCATGCCCTTCCGTTTCGAAGTCCTGAAGACCGATCCCTCCGGCGCGCGCCTCGGCCGCCTCGAGACGCCCCACGGCGTGATCGAAACGCCCGCCTTCATGCCCGTAGGCACCGCCGCCACCGTAAAAGGCCTCACGCAGAACCAGCTCGAAGACCTCGGCGCGCAGATCATCCTCGCCAATACCTATCATCTCTATCTGCGCCCGGGACACGAGCGCATCCGCGCCCTGGGCGGCCTGCACGGCTTCATGTCGTGGCCGCGGCCCATCCTCACCGATTCCGGCGGCTACCAGGTGTTCAGCCTGGGGGAATTGCGCAAGGTCACCGACGAAGGCGTCACGTTCCGTTCCCACCTCGACGGCTCCGAGCACTTCTTTTCTCCCGAGCGCGCCATCGAGATCGAGATCGCTCTCGGCGCCGACATCATCATGGTGCTCGATGAATGCATCGCGCTGCCGGCGGAAGAAGCGGCCACGCGCGCGGCGGCGTTGCGCACGCTCGATTGGGCGCGGCGTTCGCGCGACTTTTTTTCAGCAAAGGGCGATTCCCAGCGCCAGATGCTGTTTGCCATCGTGCAGGGCGGCGCTTCCGCCGCGCTGCGGCGGGAAAACGCACAGGCGCTCGTCGCGCTCGATTTCCCCGGCTACGCCATCGGCGGCCTGGCCGTCGGCGAGCCGCACGCCACTACCTGCGACATGGCGGAGACAGTCACCGGGCTCCTGCCGCGCGACCGCCCGCGTTACCTGATGGGCGTGGGCAAACCGGAGGACATTGCCGACTACGTGATGCGCGGCGTGGACATGATGGATTGCGTCCTGCCCACGCGGAACGCGCGCAATGGCTGGCTCTTCACCAGCGCCGGCCGCGTGGTGATCCGCAGCGCGCGTTATGCAGACGACCCGCGCCCTCCCGACGAGAATTGCTCCTGCCCCGTGTGCCGCCGCCATTCCCGCGCGTATCTCCGCCACCTCTTCGTCTCCGGAGAAATGCTCGGCCCCATCCTGAACACCATCCACAACGTGCACTTCTATCTCGAACGCATGCGCGCCCTGCGCGCGGCCATCGCCGAAGGCGCGGTCGCCGCCCGCGCCGCCGAGTGGCGGCAGCAAACCGCTGCCGTTGCTGACGAACCATGACTCCGGCCAGGAGGGAAACGCGATGCAGCCCCCGAATATGACCGCAGACCCCGGCGAATGGAACGAAGCACGCCTGGCCGCCGCGCTCGCCAAACAACGCGCTTCTTTCCTGCGGGACGGCCCTCCACCGCTCGAACAGAGAAAAGCCGATCTCGAGAAGCTGAAGAAAACGCTGTTGGCGCGCCGCGAGGAATTGGCTCGGTCCGTCAGCGCGGATTTTGGGCATCGCTCCGCCTACGAAACAACGATTCTCGATCTTCTTCCCCTGGTCCACGGCATCCGCTATCTGCGCGCCCACCTCAAACGCTGGATGCGCCCGCACCGCCGCCGCGTGGCCATGCACTTCCAACCCGCCCGGGCATCCGTCGTCTATCAGCCGCTCGGCGTCGTGGGCATCATCTCTCCCTGGAACTATCCGATCTCTCTTTCGCTCATGCCCCTGGCCACGGCGATTGCCGCCGGCAACCGGGCCATGATCAAGACGTCGGAATTCACACCCGCGACCAGCGCTGCTTTGGCGGCGCTGCTGGGCGAAATCTTTTCCGACGACCAGGCGGCCATCGTCACCGGCGATGCGCGCGTTGGCGCGGCTTTCTCCGCGCTCCCGTTCGATCATTTGATCTTCACCGGCAGCACGGACGTCGGCCGCTCCGTGATGCGCGCGGCCAGCGAACATCTCGTTCCGGTCACCCTGGAGCTCGGCGGCAAGTCGCCGGCCATCGTCGCGCCCGGGGCTTCCCTCTCCCAGGCCGCGGCCTCCATCGCCTTCGGAAAACTGGCCAACGCGGGAC
>DATFZR010000404.1:0-17393 GCA_035314265.1 Candidatus Acidiferrales bacterium | reverse complement strand
GGTGCGCGTGGCGCGCGAGGCTTCCGTGCAGGCGCGCTCCGGCAAGCTGGGCAAGGCCGTGCTGTTCGCGGACGTGTATACCAACTACGGGCCGGCGGAACGCGGCGTTGCAACTCTGAAGGTGCTGCGCGCGCTGGGGGCCGACGTGGTGGTGAGCGACGCGGTGCCCGACGGGCGCGCCGCCCTCTCCCAGGGAATGATCGCAACGGCGCGCAAGCACGCGCGGGGCGCGGCCGCCGCGCTCATGCCGTATGTGGAAGAGGGCCGCGACGTGATTGTGGTGGAGCCGAGCGCGCTGGCGATGTTCCGCCGCGATAATCATCACCTGCTCGCGGACGAGGCGCGCTTCGATCTGCTCCGTGCTCGGAGCTACGAGCCGGTGGAATACGCCGCGCGCCTGCTGGCAAAATCCGGCCGGGCGGCGCGCGACGTTTTCGACGTGTCCAGATCGCCGGTGGGCCCGCGCCTCTTCTACCACTCGCACTGCCAGCAGAAGACGATGGGCTGCGCCACGCCCACGGAAGTGCTACTGCGCGAAATCGGTTTTGATCTGGCGATGTCTTCGGTGGAGTGCTGCGGCATGGCCGGCAGCTTCGGCTACAAGAAGGAGTACTACGAGATGAGCATGGCGGTCGCGGCAGATCTGTTCGCCCAGGTACAGGCGGCGGAAGAGAAGGCCGCGGGCGGCGCGCGCGCGCTGGTGGCCAGTGGCACTTCCTGCGTGGAACAGCTCCACGCGGGCTTGGGGCGGCCGGCGCTGCACCCGATCGAGCTTCTGGCCGCAACGCTAAGAGCCGGTTAGACGAGACCTCCGATGAACATCAAGCACCCCATCGTCCTCTCCTTCGTAATCCTCTGGGTCGTGCTGGCCATCTGGCCGAAACTCGCGACGAGCCAGGCGCCAAAGCAGGACCCGGCGACGCTGCGCATCGCCATGATCATTCTGGCCATCGCCCACTTTGCGTTTTGGTATTTCCTGCCGTGACGGGGCTCTGAGGCTATCAGTCGCCGCTTGCGGGGATGGACATTCCGCGAATCGAGGCGTCGAGCAACTCCACCGTATGCAGCACCGGAACGCGCTTGCCGGCGCGTTCCAGTGATGTGCGGAGCTGCAGCAGGCAGCCGGGATTTCCGGAGACAACCACGTCGGGATTCTGCGCCGCCACGTGGCCGGCCTTGCGGTCGCCGAGTTCCTCGGCGGCCTGCGGCTGCACCAGATTGTAGATTCCCGCGGAGCCGCAGCAGACGGCCGCTTCCGGGATTTCCAGCAGCTCGAGCTGCGGAATGCGCGCGAGCAGCGCGCGCGGCTGGCCGCGAACGCCCTGCGCGTGCTGCAAGTGGCAGGAGTCGTGATACGCCACGCGCAGCCGCAGGGGATTGCGGGGTGCGCGCGGCTCGAGCCCGGCCAGGAACTCCGAGACGTCTTTGCATTTCGCCGCAAACGCGCGCGCGCGCGCCACGTACTGCGGGTCGTCGCGCAGCATGTAGCCGTATTCCTTCATGGACGAGCCGCAGCCGGCGGCGTTCACGACGACCGTGTCCACCTGCGCGCGCTCGAACGCGTCAATCGTGCGGCGCGCCAGCGCCAGGGCCTGCTCTTCCGCGCCGGCGTGCACGGGAAGAGCGCCGCAGCAGGATTGGTCGCGCGGCACCACGACTTCGCAGCCCTCCGCGGCCAGCACGCGGGCGGTGGCCGCGTTCACCTGCGGAAAAAATACGCTCTGCACGCAGCCCGTGAGCAGCCCCACGCGGTGGCGCCGCTGCCCCTGCGCGGGTGTTACTTCCGGCAAATCGGCGGCCGCGCCCAGATCCGGCAGCAGCGACTCCATCGAACGCAGCCGCTTCGGCAGCAGCTTCAACAGTCCGGTTTTGCGGGCCACGGCGCGCAGCCCGGCCTTCTGGTAGACCTTCAACGGCAGCAGCATCGCGCGCAGGCGCTTGGGGTCTGTAAACGTGCTGAGGATCATGCGGCGATACAGCCGCTCCGCCTTGGACCGCGGGTAGTTGCGTTCGATCTGCGCGCGCGTGGCCTCGATCAGCTTCCCGTAGTCCACGCCGGAAGGGCATGCCGTCATGCAAGCCATGCAGCCGAGGCACGCGTCCAAATGGCCCACCCATTTATCGTTCAGAGTCGCCGCGCCATCGGCGGCCAGCTTCATCAGGTAGATGCGGCCGCGCGGCGAATCCATTTCATCATGCCAGATCACGTAGGTGGGGCATACCGGCAGACAGAAGCCGCAGTGCACGCACTGATCCATCAATTCGTGCGACGGTGGATGGTGCGCGTCAAAAGCGCTCGGCAGGATTTTGCTTCCCTGCGTGGTTTCCGGAGCCCCGGACATCAGATGCCTCCCACAAAGCGCCCGGGATTCAAGATTCCGCGGGGATCGAACTGTTGCTTCACGCGCAGCATCACGGGGAGCGCGTCGCCGGCGCTGCCCCAGGCGTCGAAGGGAGTCATGCGCGCGGGGTGCTGCGCCACAAACAGGGAGCCCGCCTCGCGCTCAAACTCCGCGCGCAGCGCCACCAACCCTGCATGGATCGCGGCGGGGCGCGGAGACTCCAGGCACACCCAGCCCAGCCCGGTTCCCTGCACGACGATCCTCCACTGCATGTCTCCCTGCTCCGCGGCCCGGCGAATGGCTTCGCACGCCGCGGAGATTTTCGAGGGCAAAACGCTGAATTTTGCCAGCGTGACGGCATCCCCGCCCGGCGACCACAGGGCCTCCCGCGCCGCCCACACGTCGGAAAATTCTCCGATTTCCGTACCGGCCGTGGCCATTTTCCTCACGGTGCCGCACTGCGCTTCGATTCCGGCGGTGGTGCCTTCAAAGCGAATGTCCACGGCGGCCGGCGCATCGTGCGCGAATCGCGCCTGCAGGCCCGTGTGCGCCAGCGGTGAGTCTTGCGCCGCCAGGATCAGGCGGTTCGCGTCGACAAAGCTCGCGGCGCGGAACGTGAGCGTGCGCGCCTCGCTCGCCAACGGATGCAGGCGGAAGGACGCCTGCGTGATTACCCCCAGCGTGCCCAGCGCGCCGGTCGCGAGTTTCGGCAGGTCGTAGCCCGCCACGTTTTTCACCACTTTGCCGCCGCTTTTCGCCAACGTGCCGTCCGGCAGGGCCAGGGTCACCCCGATCACCAGGTCGCGCAGCGC
Organism: Candidatus Acidiferrales bacterium; assembly: GCA_035314265.1. Taxonomy (GTDB): domain Bacteria; phylum Acidobacteriota; class Terriglobia; order Acidiferrales; family UBA7541; genus JOPF136. Next base: position 14,239 of record DATFZR010000404.1, on the reverse strand, counting down.
GCCAAAGCGCAGCCGCAGGGCGCCGCTATCATTGGTGGAGAGGATGCCTCCGACGGTGGCGCGCTCGGGCCACAGCGGATCCGTGGCCACGTGCTGGCCATGTTTCGCGAGGGCTTGCTGCAACGTGTGAATGGCCGTGCCGGCTTCCACGACGACGGTCAGGTCGGCCCAGGCGTACTCGATAATCCGGTTCAGGCGTGATGTGGCGAGCACGAGGTCCACACGCGCCGGAGGGTTTCCCCATCCTGTTTTCGTGCCGCCCCCGCGCGGGGCCAGGGCGACTCCCGCATCGTTGGCCCAGCGGAGCACCGCAGCCAGCTGTTTTTCGTCGGCAGGCTCCGCCACCATGCGCGGCTGGACGCCGGCCACGGCGTCGGAAGCTCCGGCCTCGCGGACGTGTTCCGCGCCGATGATGCCGCGCAGTTCGTCCCAGGCCACGTCCGCGGCCGCCGCGCCTGCTGCCGGGCTGGATTGCGACGGCGCCATCAGAATCGCTCCGCGAGGCCCGCCACTTCCAGCGGATGCGGCTCGTAGCGGCCGGGCTTTTCACCGCACAGGCGCGGGCGAGGAAACACTTTCGAGGGATTCGAAAGCTGGAGCGGATCGAAGGCGCAGCGCACGAGTTGCATCGTCTCGAGGTCCGGCTCGCTGTACATTTTGCCCATCATCATCTTTTTCTCTTCGCCCACGCCGTGCTCGCCGGTGATGGAGCCGCCCGCTTCGATGCACAGCTCGAGAATCCGTATGGCCAGCGCCTCCGCGGCGTGTTCCTGCCCCTCGATGCGGCGATCGTAGAGCACCAGGGGATGCAGATTTCCATCGCCGGCGTGGAACACGTTGGCCACTTTGATGCCGGCCTCGGCGCTCAGCCGTTCAATCTCCGTGAGCACGCTGGGCAGGGAGGTGCGCGGAATCACGCCGTCCTGCACCAGGTAGTTTGGCGAGATGCGCCCCACGGCGGCAAACGCCGCTTTGCGCCCTTTCCAGAAGACGGCGCGCTCCGCGTCGCTCTGCGCCAGACGAACCTCCGTGGCGCCGCACCCGTTGCAGATTTCGTTCACCTTCTCCATCAGCGCCGCGACTTCCGCGGTGGGCCCATCGAGCTCCACCAGCAGCAGCCCGCCGCAATTGGGATAGTTCGCGTGCACGGCGGCTTCGGCCGCCTGGATGGCGAGGTTGTCCATCATTTCGATCGCCGCGGGCACCATGCCCGCCGCGATGATGCCGCTGACCGCCGCGCCTGCCTCGCCCGTTGTGCCAAAAGCGGCCAGCAGCGTCTGGATGCATTCCGGGCGTTTGACGATCCGCAGGATGACTTTCGTGGTGACGCCCAGCGTGCCCTCGGAGCCGACGAACACGCCGGGCAGATCGTAGCCCGGCGCGTCGAGCGTGCGTCCGCCCAGGTGTACCAGCGAGCCATCGGGCATCACCACCTCGAGGCCCAGCACGTGCGTGGTGGTGAACCCGTACTTCAGGCAATGCGCGCCGCCGGAATTTTCCGCCACGTTGCCGCCGATGCTGCACACGGATTGCGAAGAGGGGTCCGGCGCGTAGAAAAATCCGTGCGGCGAGACGCGCCCGGTCACGTCCAGGTTGATTACGCCGGGCTCCACAACCACGCGCGCGTTCGGCAGGTCCACTTCCAGGATGCGGTTCATCCGCGCGAGGCTGATGACGATGCCTTTTTCCACGGGCAGCGCGCCGCCGGAGAGCCCCGTGCCCGAGCCGCGCGCCACAAACGGGATGCGCTCGCGATGGCACACGCGCACGATGCCCTGCACCTGCGCGGCGGAATCGGGCAGCAGGACGGCCTGCGGCAGAACGCGGAAATTCGTCAGGCCGTCGCACTCGTAGGTGTGCAACTGCTCGGGCGAGGTGATCAGCCCCCGTTGGTCTACGATGGCGCGGAACTCCTGCAGGATGCGGGCATCCACGGGTGTGTTCTCTCCGGGGGAGCGCCCGGCAGTTTCCCGCCGAGCATTTCCCGGGAAGCAGCGTAGTCCGTCAGTGCCCCAACGTCAAACCGCTGGGGATGAACTGTGGGAACTGGTACGCGTACAGCATCACGATGACGCCGACGATGGCGGCGAGAGAAATGGAGTGCCAGAAGACGTAACGGAAAATCGGGCCCTCGTTGCCCACCTGATTCGTCGCGGCCGTGGCGATGACGATGGACTGCGCGTCAATCATTTTGCCCATCACGCCGCCCGCGCTGTTCGCCGCGCACATCAGGATGGGGCTCAGCTTAAGCTGTTCCGCTGTGATGCGCTGCAACCCTCCGAACAGGACGTTCGACGACGTGTCGCTGCCCGTGAGCGCCACGCCCAGCCACCCGATGTACGTGCCGAAGAACGGGAATAGCGCCCCCGTTCGCGTGAATGCCAGTCCTAAGACCGCGTCCATCCCCGAATATCGCGTGATGTAGCCTAATCCCAGCATACAGGTCATGGCTACGATCGCGAATCGCAAGCGGTAGAGCGTCTTTCTGAAAACGCTCACCAGCATTCCCGGACCCACGCCCACCAGTAACCCCGACAGAAGCGCGGCCAGGAAGCAGCCCGTTCCCGTGGCGGTCAGCCAGTTGAAGTCAAATCGCGCACCTTCCGGCGTTGGTTTTGTCACGACCGGCGCGCTGCGCGAGATCGCGTTATGCAGGAATGGCCAGTCCCACCCCGCCGGCCCCGGCCGCACCTTTCCATCGGCCATTACCACGCGGAACGACGGTGTGGTGGCCCTGTTCATGGCTCCCTTGACGGCGGGAAGGCCCCAAGTGACCACGAAAACAGTGAGGATGGCGAACGGCAGCCAGGCCCTCATCACCTGCCCGGTGGTGTACGTATGCGGTTTCGTTTCCGGCTCGTCCTTGAACCGCCAGATACGCTTCGGTTTCCAGACCTTCAGGAAGGCCAGCGTGCAAATCATGGACACCGCGCCCGACATGATGTCCACCAGGTTGCTGTCCACGTGGTTCGACCAGAAATACTGCGTTCCGGAGAAGGAGACGCCGACTACCAGGATTGCGGGAAGCACTTCAAACGTTTCTTCCCAGCCCACCATCGCACGCACCAGCCAGAAAGGCACGATGACCGCCGTGAACGGCAGAATTCGCCCGATCATGGCGCTCAAGTCCGAGTCGGGAAGTCCCGTCACCCCGGCCAGCGCGTGCACCGGCGTGCCGATGGCGCCCCAGGCCACGGGCGCCGTGTTCGCGATCAGGTTGAGCACCGCCGCCTGGAAAGGCTTGAATCCGAGGCCGATCATAAACGCACCCGCGATGGCCACGGGCGTGCCGAATCCCGCCGCGCCTTCAATCAACGCGCCGAAGCAGAACGCCACCAGCAGCAACTGCAGCCGCCGGTCCGGCGTAATCCCCGCCACCGAGTGCTTCACGATTTCAAACTGGCCGGTTTCCACCGAGAGGTCGTAGAGGTAGACCGCCGCGATCACAATCCACACGATTTTCAGCAGGCCGAATGCCATCCCGTAAACGAAGCTGGAGCCGGCCAGTTCCCACGGCATTCTGAAGGCAATGATGGCCACGGCGATGGCCGTGGCGGCGCCCGCTATGGCGCAAATGTGTGCCTTTACCCGGAACCCTGCCAGCAGGCCCAGGAGGACGAGAATGGGCAACGCGGCGACCAGCGTTGAAAGCACCCAATTGCCGAAGGGGTCGTAGCTCTGCGTCCAGGTCATCAATCCGCTCCCGTGGAGGTTCTACGTGCCGTACCGTTTGCGTGATATATGCCGTTGAGGTTGCAAAGTCAAGCAGCCTGCGGCTTTCCCGGGTGTATACTGCGGCGGCTCAGGACGCCACAAAGAATGCCATCCTTGCCTGCATGGGAAGGATCGCGCGACCGCGGCAGATTCGCCGTTCGTTTCGATATGGATTCGCTGCGCGAAATCATTGGCGACAGTCCTGACTCAAAGGGGGGGCCACAAGATGGGCAAAAGAGTTACGCGGCGAGAAGTGTTAAAGGCGGGGCTCGGGGCCGGCGCTTTGGCGCTGGGGACACCCGCGATTCTCACTTACGGCCAGGGCGAGCAGACCATCAAGATCGGCGACATTGATCCCCTGACCGGCAATTACGCGGCGGAGGGCGAAAGCCAGATCCGCGGGGCCAAGATGGCGATGGCCGAATGGAACGCGAAAGGCGGCGTGCTGGGCCGCAAGCTCGAACTGGTGGTGGAAGACAACGCCAGCAACGCAGGAATCTCCGCGCAAAAGGCGCACAAGCTAATCGACCAGGACAAAGTGGCGATGCTCATCGGCTCCGTCTCGTCCGCCTCGGCGCTTTCGATCACCCAGGTGGCGCACCAGGCGGGGATGATCTTCATGGTGACGGGCGGGCATACCGATCCCATTACCGGCTCGCAATGTCACTGGAGCACTTTCCGCATCTGTACAACCACCTACATGCTGGCCGCGGGGCTTGCCGGCACGCTCCACAAGAAGTTCGGCGGGAAGTGGTATTTCCTGACCCCGGACTACGCCTTCGGCCACACCCTGCAAGAGTCTTACCAGTCACTTCTGAAAAAGCTCGGCGGCACCGATCTGGGCGCCTCGCTCTCGCCGCTGGGCACAAACGATTTTTCTTCATACCTGATCAAGGCCGCCTCGACGAATCCGGACGTGCTTATCAATCTTACCGACGGCCAGGATCGCATCAACTCGCTGAAGCAGGCCGCGCAGTTCGGCCTGTTCAAGAAATTCGCCATCGGCGGCGGATTGAGCGAGCTCGAGGTGCTGCAGGCACTGCCGCCGGAAGCAAGAACCGGCTGGGCCACCCTGGAATGGTGGTGGGATCAGCCGCATACCCCTCACGTCAAGGAATGGGTGGCGGCATATCAGAAGGCCCATCCGGACGGCTCCTACCCGAGCGCGCGAACCTGGTTCGGATACGCCGCCATGCATTCGGTCGCACTCGGCATCACCCGCGCCAAATCGCTCGACGCGGTTAAGGTGGCGCGCGTGCTCGAAGGCATGGAACTGCCGCCCGAAGTCAAGCTACAGCCCAACCGCGTATACTTCCGCGCCGCCGACCATCAATTGATGTCGAGCGAGTTTCCGGGCGAGGCCATCCCGGACGGAAAGTACCCGAACATCTTCAAAGTCTCGCAAATTATCGCGGGAGACGACGTGGCGCTTCCCGCAACGGCAACCGGTTGCACACTCGACTACCCGGCTTAGCCGATCAAGTATCCGCACGATCCGCTCGATGGGCGTGCCCTGCTACGCTGGGCGCGCCCCGCAGCGTGAGGGGAAAGCTGTCGCATGCAACTGCTGTTTTTCAACGTGTTCAACGGGCTGCTCCAGGGCGTCTTCTACGCGCTGATGGCGCTTGGCCTGGCCCTGATCCTGAGCCTCAGCTCGGTGATCAACATGGCGCACGGCGGCTTTCTGATCGTCGGCGCTTATCTCGCCTTCACCCTCACCCCCTACCTCGGCTTCTGGGGAGCGCTGGTGGTTGGTCCGCTGCTCGCCGGCGTGTTCGGCCTCATCGTGGAACAGACGCTGGTGCGCTGGCTCTACAAGCGCCCCGACCCGCTCTATAGCCTGCTGCTCACGTTCGGATTGGCGCTCATCATCCAGGATCTCACGCGCACCATCTGGGGTGCGCAGGGCCTTCCCGCCGCCGTCCCCGAAGCGCTGAATCAGCCGCTCAGCACCACGCTGTTCTTCATCACCGGCTACCGCATGGTCATCCTTGCAATTACCGCCGTCGTGACCATCGGGCTATACCTGACGCTCCGGTACACGCTGGTGGGCATTCGGATCCGCGCCGGAACGCGCGACCTCGAAACCGTCGCGTCGCTGGGCGTGAACATCTACAAGCTGCGCGCCCTGAATTTCGCGGCCGGCTGTTTTTTCGCCGGGCTCGCCGGTGCGCTGGCGTCGGGAATCCTGGGACTCACCCCGCCCATGGGCGATAGCCTGTTGATGCCCACATTCGTCGCCGTCATCGTGGGCGGCGTGGGCAGCCTGGCGGGAGCCGTCCTCGGAGGATTGCTGATCGGCGTGGCCGCGGGCATCACCACCACCTACTATCCCGCCGCCAGCGAAGCCGTGATTTACTTAATCATGCTGGTCGTGCTGGTGATCCGTCCTCGCGGACTCATGGGCAAGGAGAGCATATTCGAATGAGCCTCGGGCCCGCCGGCTTCAACCGGCGTCACGGCATTCTGATCCTGCTCTGGGCGGCTCTGATCACCGTGCCGTTGTGGCTGCCCCACGTCGGTGGCTACTCCGCACTCGGCTCCAAGATCCTGATCTATGGCCTGGCGACCATGGGCCTGAACATCGTCTTCGGATTTACCGGCGGCCTCTCGTTCGGCCAGGCCGCCTACTTCGGCATCGGTGCCTACGGGGCCGGCTTGACCCTGAAATTCATCGCCCCGAGCACGCCCCTGGCGATCATCGTCGGCACGCTGGCCGGAGGACTTGCCGCCACCATTCTGGGACCGCTGGTGATGCGCCGGCGCGGTATCTATTTCGCCATGATCACCATCGCCATCGGCCAGCTTTTCTATTTCGTGGTGGTGCGCTGGAACAATGTGACCGGAGGCGAAGACGGGCTCGCCGGCTTCGAGCGCCAGCCCATCCATTTGGGCGGATACACGCTGCCACTGGACCAGACCCGTTTTTATTACCTGGTTCTGCTGTGCTTCACGCTTGGCGTGATCCTCATGCGCGTGCTGCTCCATTCGCCCCTGGGCCACACCTGGGTAGCCATCCGCGAGAACCGGCGACGCATGGAATTCCTGGGCGTGAGGACGGACCTTTACGTCTGGGCCTCGTTCGCAATCGCCGGCCTGATCACCGCGCTCGCCGGAACGCTGAACGCCATGCTCTTCAACTTCACCTCGCCGCAGGACTTGCACTGGATCCTCTCCGGCGATTTCGTAATGATGATCGTACTCGGCGGGATGCGGAACTTCTGGGGCCCGCTGCTGGGCACGGCGATCTTCGTGATTGCACAGGACTATCTCTCCAGCGTCACGGGCAATTGGATGACCTTCATCGGCCTGATTTTTGTCGGCATCGTGCTCCTGTTCCCCAAAGGGCTGCTCGGTATGGTTGACCGCGGCGCGAGGCCAGCATGAACCCCAGCCCCTCCGAACGGGCCGCGCCCCATTCCGCCGCTGGCCCTGTGCCTGGCGCCGCAGCCACGAAGGCGGGCCAGCCCGCCAGGCTTTTGCGCCTGGAGAATGTCTGCCGGCACTTCGGCGCGCTCCGCGCCGTGGATGAAGTGAGCTTCGAGATGGCGCCGGGCGAGCTGCGCGCCGTGATCGGTCAGAACGGCGCCGGGAAAACCACCTTCTTCAATCTCATCAGCGGCTTCCTGCCCGTCACCGCAGGCGAGATCTGGTTCGACGGAGAGAACATCAGCCGCCGCACCGTCGTCGGCCGCGTGGCCCGCGGCATCGTCCGCACATTCCAGATTACCGAGGTGTTTCCCGACCTCACCGTGTTCGAAAGCATCCGCGTCGCGGTCGAGGCCTCGACCGGCGTCAATCGCATGCCGTGGATGTCGCGCAGCACCCGCCGGGCCCTCGACGCGCGCGCCGGCGAGGTGATGGAGGCGGTGGACCTGACAAGCAAGGCCTACCGCGTGGTGGGCGAATTGGCCCACGGCGACCAGCGCGCCGTCGAAGTCGCTCTGGCCCTGTGCATGAAGCCGCGGCTTCTGCTGCTCGACGAACCCACCGCCGGAATGAGCGACGCGGAGACCGAACACATGGTCGGGCTCGTCCGCCGCCTGCACAAGGAACACGGATTGAGCGTCCTCTTCATCGAGCACGATATGGATGTCGTGTTCGGAATCGCGCAGCGCATCACCGTCCTCGACCAGGGCCGCAAGATTGCCGAAGGTATGCCCAAGGAGATTTCCGCCGACGAGCGCGTTCGCGCTGCCTATCTGGGAGAATCCGGGTGACCACCGCTCTCCAGGTCCGCGACATCCATACGTATTACGACAAGAGCCATATCCTGCATGGCGTCTCGCTCGAACTGAACGAGGGCGAGATCGTGGCCGTGCTGGGGCGCAACGGCGCGGGCAAAACGACGTTGATGCGCAGCCTCATCGGTCTCACTCCGCCGCGCTCGGGCGTCATCGAGATCTTCGGCCGTCAAACCACGAATTGGCCCGCACATCGCATCGCGCAGCTAGGCACCGGCTACGTTCCCGAAGGGCGCAAGATCTTCGGCAGCCTCACCGTGCTCGAAAACCTCAAGGTTCCCATGGCCCGGCCAGGCCGCTGGACGATCGACAGCGTCTTCGAGCTTTTCCCGCGGCTGGCCGAGCGGCGCTCGCAGCTCGCCGGGCAATTATCCGGCGGCGAGCAGGAAATGCTGGCCATCGCCCGTCCGCTCCTGCTGAATCCGCGCCTCATGCTCCTCGACGAGCCTTCCCAGGGCCTCGCGCCGCTGATCGTGAAGGAAGTGATCCAGGTGGTGTGCCGGATGCGCGACGAAGGCCTCTCTGTTCTGCTCGTCGAGCAGAATGTCCCGCTCTCCCTCTCCGTTGCCGATCGCGCCTACATTCTCGATGACGGCAGGGTCGTCTATTCTGGCCGTGCCGCCGAGCTCGCGCGCGACACCGAACTGGTGCACCGCCTCGCCGGCGCCGGGAGCAAAACGAAAGAGCAAGGCGGCGGCGCACCCGCCCCGCCCCCGCTGTAGCCGCCTCACGCCGCTGCCCGCTTCTCGAACGCCGAGTTCCTCACTCCCTCGCTCCGCTCCCAAAACGCTGTCACCTCACCGCGGGCTTTCCGCCGCGGTGAGGGATTTGCTTTTCTCTTCCACCCCCTCCAATTGTTGACGCCCTCTTCCTCGCGGCATAACATGGCCTCGGCCCTGCAAAAATGCCCACATCAACTTACTTACGGGATTCACGGCTCTGACGCTCCCTTCCGGCACACGACTGGGTCCCTACACGGTTAGCGCGCCGCTCGGCGCCGGCGGCATGGGCGAGGTGTATCGCGCGCGCGATTCAAAGCTGGGGCGCGACGTCGCGCTCAAGGTGCTGCCGGGAGAATTTTCCCTCGACCCGCAGCGCATGGCGCGCTTTGAGCGCGAAGCCCAGCTCCTGGCCGCGCTGAATCATCCCAACATCGCCGGAATTTATGGCCTCGAGGATTCGGGCACCGTTCGCGCGCTGGTGATGGAACTCGTGGAAGGCGACACGCTGGCGGAGCGCATTAGGCGAGGACCGCTGCCGCTCGAAGAGGCGCTGCAGATCGCCCTGCACATCGCGATAGCGCTCGAGTACGCGCACGAGCGCGGCATCATCCACCGCGACCTGAAGCCCGCGAACATCAAGATCACTCCCAACGGCACGGCAAAGGTTCTGGATTTCGGCCTGGCCAAAGCGGTGGAAGGCGATCCTTCGGCCGCGGACCCTTCCAGTTCGCCAACGATGAGCCGCATGGCCACGCAGGCCGGCATCATCCTCGGCACCGCTGCCTACATGTCGCCCGAGCAGGCGCGCGGCAAGCCGGCCGACCGCCGCGCCGATATCTGGGCGTTCGGCTGCGTGCTCTTCGAAATGCTCTCGGGTAACCAGCCCTTCTCCGGCGAGACCGTCTCAGACGCGCTGGCCTCGATCATCAAAGAGCCTCCTGACTGGAGCCAGCTTCCCAAGACCACGCCCGCGCGCCTCCGCGACCTGCTCGAGCGATGCTTGAAGAAGGATTATCGCCAGCGCCTGCAATCCATCGGCGATGCGCGCATCACCCTGGAAGAAGTGATTCCCGGCACTCCCGAGGCCACGGCTTTGGCCGCGGCCACTACTCCGGCGGTTGCCGTGGCTCAGCCCGCCGTGCCGGCGTGGCGCCGTCTGCTGCCCTGGGCGCTCGCTGCAATCCTGAGCATCGCCCTGTTCGTCACTGCTCTCGAACGATCGCGGCAATCCGCTCCGCAGCGGCCGGTAAACCTTGCTCTCTTGATTCCAGCCGACCGGCAACTCGATCTCCAGAATGGACCGGGCGTTGTGCTCTCCCCGGATGGTTCGCGGGCCGCATACGTCTTGATGGATCCCAAGTCCGGCACCAACATGCTCTATCTTCGCGAGATGGACCAGCCGGCCGCCGTGCCGCTCGAGGGCACGACAACTGCCGCCGCGCCATTTTTCTCTCCGGACAGCCAGTGGATCGCGTTCTTCAGCGACGGAAAATTGAAAAAGGTTTCCGTGCGCGGCGGGGCGCCGGTCGCGCTGTGCAACATCTCCGCGGCTCGGGGGGGAGACTGGGGCTCGGACGGCACCATCGTGTTAACACCGCAGTTCACCAACCCGCTCATCCGGATTCCCGCTGCGGGTGGCGCGCCGCAGACGTTCACGCACCTGGATACCGCGCGCTCGGAGATCACCCACCGCTGGCCGCAGTTTCTGCCGGGCGGCAAGACCGTGCTCTTTACCGCTTCAGCCGACAATAACTTCTTCGGGCATGCCAATGTGGTCGCGGCTCCGCTCGATACCGGCGTCATGAAGGTGCTGGTGGAGAACGCATATTTTGGCCGCTACCTTCCGGGCGGCTACCTGACCTACGTTTCGCAGGGCAGCCTCTTCATGGTTCCCTTTGATGCGCAGAGCCTGAAGGTCACGGGCACCGCGATTCCGGTGCTGAAGGGCGTCGTCGCGGACGCCTCAAATGGCTCGGCCCAGTTCAGTGCCGCGGAGAACGGCTCGGTCGCTTATCTGACGGGCGACAAGGCATCCCGGGACCTGAACATCGTCCGGCTGGATCGCAAAGGCAATTCCACGGTCCTGCTGAAGGATCAGGCAGACGCTTCCTCGCCGCGCTTCTCGCCCGATGGGAAGCGCCTGGCGTTCCAAAGAGGCGCCGGTGGCATCTGGGTTCTGGACCTCGCGCGAGGGACAACCACCCCAGTCACGCCCGGGATCGTTGGAACCGTCTTCCCAACCTGGACGCCCGACGGCCAGCGCATCGCCTATGCACATGAAAAAGGAGCGGCAGTCCGCATCTACTGGAAGCGCGCAGACGGCACTGGAGAAGAAGAACCGCTCACGCCCGACACCATTTCAAACGCTTTCCCGTCGTCGTGGTCGCCTGACGGTAAAATCCTGGCCTTCTACGGCTTCTCGAAAACGGATGGGTCCTGCTGTGAGGTCTGGACCGTGACCCTTGACGACAAAGGCAAGCCGCAGGAACCCCAGCTGTTTGCCGGCGCTGGCGCCGGCAAGGAGGTCACCATGCCGTCTTTCTCACCCGACGGGCGATGGCTGGCCTACTCGTCTGAGGAATCCGGAGTTCTCCAGGTCTATGTAGCGCCTTATCCCGGCGGCGCCGGCAAATGGCAAGTCTCGACAGACGGCGGGATGGAACCTCATTGGTCGCACTCGGGGCACGAATTGTTTTACGCATCGAGGGCCGCTCTCATGGCAGTTCCGTATTCGGTGGAGAAAGATTCCTTTCAGCCCGGAAAGCCCCAGGCGGTTTTCCAGGGGAGCTTCGAAATGCGGCTTCCACTCGGGTCCTATGATGTAACGCCCGATGGTTCGCAGTTCGTCGTGTTTCAATTCTCAGGCGGAAAGGAATCCGCCGTCGCACAGCCCACCGTAGTGCTGCATTGGCTCGACGAAGCGCGCCGCATCGTCGCCGCCGGCCAGACCGGGCCGTCCAAGTGAACGCGGCAATGAACCTGCCGGAAGACAGGACGCCCGGCCGATGACGCTCGCCGCGGGCACGAAGCTCGGGCCGTATGAGGTGGTCGCGCCCGTCGGCGCGGGCGGCATGGGCGAAGTCTATCGCGCGCGCGACACGCGCCTGGGCCGCGACGTCGCCGTCAAAGTGCTTCCGGCCGCCATCGCCTCCGATCCCGACAGGCTGCGCCGCTTCGAACAGGAAGCGCGCGCCATCGGCGCTCTGAACCACCCCAACATTCTCGCGGTATACGACATCGGCGCCCACGACGGCGCTCCCTATCTCGTTACCGAGCTGCTCGAAGGCGAGACGCTGCGCGGCCTGCTGGGCGGCGGGCCTTTGTCCGCCCGCCGCGCCACAGAAATCGCCCTGCAAATCGCTTCCGGCCTTTTCGCCGCTCACGAAAAGGGAATCATCCATCGCGACCTGAAGCCCGATAACCTGTTCATCACGCGCGATGGGCGCGTGAAGATCCTCGACTTCGGCCTGGCGAAGCTGGCAGCCGCGCCGGGCGCGGGCGGCGACGAGGCCGCCACGCTGGCCACCATGGCCTCGCATGGCGCGGCAAAAACCAGTCCCGGCGCCGTCCTCGGCACGGCCGGCTACATGTCCCCCGAGCAGGTTCGCGGCCTCCCGGTGGACCATCGCTCCGACATTTTCAGTTTCGGGTCGCTCCTCTACGAAATGCTGGCGGGCGCGCGCCCGTTCCGCGGCGAATCGTCCGTCGAAACCATGAACGCCATCCTCAAAGAGGATCCCCCGGACCTCGCCGCAGGAGACAAGAAAATTCCTCCCGCGATGGACCGCATTGTCCGGCGCTGTCTGGAGAAATCTCCGGAGCGCCGCTTCCAATCGGCCAGCGATCTCGCGTTCGCTATCGAGACGCTTTCCGGATCGGCGATTTCCAGCGCGCCGCGGCAGCCGGCCGCCGCAGCGCCGGCCGCCGGGCGGAGCCTCGCCTGGCCGCTGGCGGCCGTCGCGGCTCTCGCGATTGCCGTGATCGCATTTTTTCTGGGCGGCCGGCTCCTGAAGCCCGCGCCCGCCACTTTCCGCGACGTCGTTTACGGCCGCGGGTACATCGGCGCAGCCCGATTCACCCCCGACGGCGATAGCATCGTCTACAGCGCGGCCTGGCGCGGCAAGCCGGCCGAGATTTTTACCTCGCGCCTGGATTCGATCGCCGCCCGCAGTCTCGGCCTTCCCGACACGGAGCTGCTGGCCGTTTCCCGCACCGGCGATCTGGGCATTTCCATGGGCCGCCATGCGTTGTTGTGGTGGACCGAGCAGGGAACTCTGGGCCGCGTGCCCCTCTCGGGCGGCGCCGCGCGGCCCGTCATGGAACAGGCCGGAGACGCGGACATCTCCTTCGATGGCAAGGAATTTGCCGTCGTCCGGTTCACCGATGCTCAGCGCACATTGGAATACCCCATCGGCAAGGTGCTGTTCGCAACCAAGGGCTGGGTCAGCCATCCCCGAATCTCCCCCGGCAGGGATGCGGTCGCCTTTCTCGATCATCAATTCATCGGCGATGACCGCGGCTACGTGTCCGTGGTGGACCTGGCAGGCCACGTCAAACGCCTCACTCCAGAGTGGTCGGGTGAAAACGGACTGGCGTGGTCGCCGGACGGCCGCGAAGTCTGGTTCTCCGCCGGGCTGGACACCGAGGGAAGTTCCATTTACGCGGTCACGCTCGACGGCAAGGTCCGCGTTGTGCTCTCCACGGCCGCCGATTTGCAGCTCCACGACATCAGCAGCGATGGCCGCGCACTCCTGGGCGAGTTGAGAGAGAGCAGCGACATCAGCGTTGGCCGCTTCGGCCGCCAGCCCGATCTCCTTCTCGACATCCCGGACGAAAGCGCCACCGCAGCCGCGATCTCCGACGACGGTTCCATGCTTGCCGCGATCTTCAGCGGCGCCGGTGGCGGCCATGATTATTCGACGTATGCCGTCAAGAGCGACGGCTCCGGCGAGATCCGCCTGGGGGACGGCGCCGCGATTGCGATTTCCCCCGACGGCAAATGGGTCCTCGCCGTCAGCCCGTCTTCTCCCAGCAAGTTCGTTCTCTATCCCACCGGCGCCGGCCAAGCGCGTCCCATGGATTTGAGTCCCGTGGAGTCTCTCGTCACCGGAAACGGCAGTTGGTCGCGGGACGGCGCCAAAGTCCTTTTCGCGGGAAAACAACAGGGCATTGCCGCCGCGGGCTACCTGCTGGATCTGCGGTCGGGACGCGTGCGCGCGGTCACCCCGGAAGGCGCCGCCGCCGTCATGCTGCTCTCTCCCGCGGGCGACACTGTGTTGGCCAGGGTTGAGGGCGCCGGCTTCGCTTTGTATCCCGTCTCCGGTGGAACGCCCCAGCCGGTGAAGGGAATTGAAAAAGAGGACGTGCCGCTCCGCTGGGACACGTCCGGGAACAAACTCTACGTTTGGGATGGAAAGATGCCCGTTCAGATTGCCCTTGTGGATCCCCGTACCGGTGAACGCAAGAACTGGCTGAAGGTCGAACCTGGAGACGCCTCCGGCCTGCTCTACGGCAGCGTGCTGATCACGCCCGACGGCAGGTCCTATGCCTATCGCTTCC
>DATFZR010000403.1:0-4353 GCA_035314265.1 Candidatus Acidiferrales bacterium | reverse complement strand
GCCGCGTTGCCGAACGAATGGTCGAAGTGATAGTGCGAATCAATCGCGGCTTTGACCGGAACCTTGGTTACCAGCCGCAGCGCATCCATTTGGAACGCCGCGCCCGCAGGCGACGCGTATCCTTCCCATACCAGCGCCGCGTCTTTGCCGATCACAAAGCCGCCATTGCACACCGTGGCGTACCCCTTGGATGTATCGGAGATGACGGCGTAGATTCCCTCGCCCACCTTGCGCGCGCTGGCAAAGCCCTTGTCGACCAGCGGCGCCTGTCCCTGTGCCAGCGCAGCCGCAGCCTGCGGCAGGGCACTCCGCGGCGCCCCGGCCCACGCCGGCCGCGCGTAGCTGCCCGCGGCCAGAGCTGCGCCGGTAAGCGACGCGCCACGCAGGAATTTGCGGCGCGTCATTTCAGAATTCGTGGTCTCGCTCGGCTTCATCGAATGCGCTCCAAGATGTGCGGGTTTCCATTTCCAAATCGGTCTTCAGGCTATCGTGAGACCCCCACGGCGTCAAACAGTGGCCAGTCACTTTGGCGGGGCCGTCTTTCTCCCAAGATGCCGCAGGGTTCCTGCGGAAACACGCGGGCTCCCACGCCTTTACCTCCCAGCCATGCAATGCTAGTTTGATCGAGATAGATCAACCGGCCCCCTTCGTTTTGCCATGGCAGACTCACGCGCATCCGCTCCCTCCGGCCCGCCATTTCGATCGGCTGCTGCCGACACTTCGGAGAAGCCACGCCGCCGCTGGCTCGATCGCTGGGAACGCGATTACTTCGACGATCTGAGCCTGAATCTGACGCCGCGCCGGTCGAAGCCCGAGCGCCGCCCGAAAGCACGCGACATTGAAATCACCGAGTTCCGCGTGCCCATCAACGGTCTGGGCCGCGACCTGGACGGCCTGCGCATCGTCCACCTGACCGACATTCACCACGGCCTGTATTTCTCCGCGGAGGCCGTGCTCGCGGCGGTGGAACTGGCCAACTCGCTCGAGCCGGACCTTATCGCGCTCACCGGCGACTACGTTTCCTACTCCCGCAACTTCGCGAACGCCGCGGGCGAACTGCTGGGCGGCCTGCGCGCCCGGCGCGGCGTATTCGCCGTGCTGGGCAATCACGACTTCCGCGTGGGCGCAGAGCTGGTGAGCCGCGCGCTTCGCCGCAACGGCATCGAAGTGCTCAGGAATCGCCACACGCTGGTGCGCGCCGGCGCTTCGGAACTCCATTTGGCCGGCGTTGAAGACCTCTGGTACAACGCCAGCCTGCCGCGCGCGCTGCGCAATATTCCCCGCACGCGCCCGGTGATTCTCCTCTCGCACAATCCGCAGATCGTGGCCGCCGCAGCGCACTACTCGGTGGATCTGGTGCTTTCCGGACATACGCATGGCGGTCAGGTGCGGCTTCCGTTTCTGGAGCGCCGGCGGGAAGGGAACCCGCTGCACCGGCGCTTCCTTACCGGCTGGGACTCCTGGGGACATACGCGAATCTACATCAGCCGCGGCATCGGAACGATCGTAGTTCCGGTGCGCGTGGCGTGCCCGCCGGAAATTCCCGTATTCACGCTGGTGGCGCGCCCTGCTTTGTAGGTGCGGGCTCAGCTCAGCCCCGCTTCGCGGGGCTGAGCTAAGGCCCTTTTACCGCCTTCTATTGGCGTTTATTGCTTGATGCTATCCAGCAGCTTGGTTTCCGCCGGCGTAGGCGCCTCGCTCCGACCGCCGAGGTACTTGGCCAGAAACCCCTCGGTGACGGCATTGAACGCCATGTTGTTCACGGGGCGGGCAAAGCCGTGGCCCTCGTCGGGGAATACGAAATATTCCACCGGCTTCCCGTTCTTGCGCATCGCGGCCACGATCTGGTCGCTCTCCGCTTTGTTCACGCGCGGGTCGTTGGCTCCCTGCCCGATCAGCAGCGGGGCCTTGATCTGGTCCGCTTTGAACAGCGGCGACTGGGCCTTCAGCACGTCCTCTGATTCGCCCATGCGCTTGTGGAAGGTGGCTACGAGCGTGGTCCAGTACGGCGGGATGGTTTTCAGCAACGTGTTCAGGTTCGAAGGGCCGACGATGTCCACGCCGCAGGCGTAGGCATCGGGAGCAAAGGCCACACCGGCCAGCGTTGCATAGCCGCCGTAGCTGCCGCCCATGATGCAGACCTTGGCGGGATCGGCCACGCCGGTTTTGACGGCCCAGTCTTTCCCGTCGAGCAGGTCTGTGCGCATGGCGCCCGCCCACTGCCGGTCGCCCGCGTTCACGTATTCCTTGCCGTAGCCCGTGGACGAGCGGAAGTTGATCTGCAGCACTGCGTAGCCGCGGTTGGAGAGCCACTGGGCGTAGCGGCTAAAGCCCCACTGGTCGCGCGCCCACGGGCCGCCGTGCACGAACAGAATCATGGGCAGGTTCTTCGCGGGCATTCCCGCGGGAGTGGTGAGGTAGCCGTAGAGCTTCATGCCGTCGCGCGCCGTGAATTCCACGGACTCCATCGTGGCCAGCTTGTATTTTTCGAGCAGCGGCCGGCTGGTGAAGAGCAGGGAAACGTTCTTCGTTGCGCGGTCGAAGACGTACCAGGAGACCGGAGCATCGTCGCTGGTGTAGGTGACGATCCACTTGGTGTCGTCGAGGCTGCGGGAGATGGGCCCGATATCGCCGCGATGCGCCTTTCCGAGCACCTCGAAATCCGCCTTCACTTTGGGATCGATAAAGGTGTACTCCGTGCGCTGCCGCACGAAGCTTACGGCTTCGAGCGCGTTGGTCTTCGGATTGTTCATCGTGCCGCCCACGTCGAACTGGTGGTCTTCCGCGATCACGGTGCGCTTTCCGGTGGCGATGTCGATTTGCAGCAGGCGAGCGGCGTTCACGTCGATGCTGGTGATCACCCAGAGGGCCTTATTGTCGGGAGTAAACCCGGCCACGCCGCCGAACGTTTCGTCCGGCCCCCACTTGAGAAATTCGCGCCAGGGCGATTTGACGGTGTCGCGCACGCGGAGGATGGTGCCGCCGTCGGGCGTCTGCACCTGCGCGGCGCGCACTTCGAGGGCATTGTCCGGCTGGAAGCCGGCCACGTCGCCCGGGTTTTCCGTGTCCAACTCGACGGCGCCCGTTTTCAGGTCAATGCGGTGTATGTCAAACAGTTGCGGGTTCCGCTTGTTCATCTGCACGAGCAGAGTGTCGGGGGTCTTCCAGTCGTAGGCGACGATGTCGGCCCGCACCTTTTCGAAGGGCGTCAGGTCTTTCGTCTGCTTGGTGGCGATGTCGGTCTGGTAGATGCGCCAGTTCTCGTCTCCGCCCACGTCTTGCGCGTAGAGCAGGTGCTTATTGTCGTACTGCCAGAGGAAGTTGCGGATGCCGCGCTTTTTGTCTTCGGTCACGGCGCGGTCGTCGGTCTGTCCGAGGGAGCGCACCCACACGTTGAGCACGCCGTCCACGGGCGCCAGGTAGGCAATCTGTTTGCCATCCGGCGAAATCTGCGGGCTGGACTTCTCCGGATTCCCAAAGAGCACCTCGCGGGGAATCAACGGAGTGGTAAATTTCTCCTGGCCGGCCAGCGGAGTCCACACAACACCCGCAATTGCCAGCGCCAGTCCCAACGTCAAGACGGTACGTCTTGCTATTGTCATGAATCCTCCTCCTATGAGCCCGAACATTGTAGCGCAGCACGCCCGCAGAAGTGGAATTGCCGCCTTCGCGGCAGATCTCCCGCGCACCCGGACAAAGGCGCACCCTCACAGATGACTACGCATGGCTGCGGCAAAAGTTCAGCGGCAGCGGTCTTCCTGCCCCGGGGCATGGGGGCGCTACGAAGCGGGCGCGACCTCCCGTTTTGTGAGTGAGGCGGTTTCCTCGAGGATGCGGCGGAGATCGTTGAAGTCGGTCTTGTTGATCTTCGTTTTAGAAATCTCGTTGTTGACCTGGTGGACGCTTTGCAGCAGGAGCTGGCAAAGGTAGCCGATGGTAGCGGCCTCGCGTGGGGAGATGCGGCGGCTGGCGGACAGCAGCACGAGCTTTCCGAGTGTGTAGTTAACGGCGGCGGCAGTGCGGAAGTCGCCGAGGGGGCCCAGGAGTTCGGAGGTGAGGTCTTCCTGGGGCGGCGGCTTCTGCGGCGGCTCTTTCTCAGTCAACCAGCCGGCGTGGTGGGAGCAGAACGCGGGGTGGTCGAGGGCGAGGAGCATGCGGCAGCGTTTACCCTCCGCATTTCTGTATTGGCAACGGGAATCGGTGGCGGACATCGTGGGCTCTTTTCTGGGGGGGCGAAGGAGAGGGGTACCCCCCCGGGGTGGTTTTGCAAGCAGTCATTCTAAAGGGGATAGGGAATGGGATTTCGTAAGGGCAATAATATACTTGACTCAGTAAGGCGCTTTTGCTAGTATT
>DATFZR010000402.1:0-11098 GCA_035314265.1 Candidatus Acidiferrales bacterium | reverse complement strand
GGCGGATCATGCGCAGCTCGAGCGTTTTCAGGCCGCGCAGCGTCAGCCAGCAGTCGAACGGGCCGGGAACGGCGCCGGTGGCGTTCTGGAGAAATTTGACGGGCTCGAAGATGGCGAGGTCGCGGGCGAGCACGGCGCCCTGGATGACATCGGAATGTCCGGCGAGATATTTGGTGACGCTGTGGACGACGAGGTCTGCGCCGAGCGCGAACGGCTGTTGGAAGTAGGGAGTGGCGAAGGTGTTGTCCACGACGACGAGAGCGCCGTGGGCGTGGGCCTGGCGGGCGATGGCCGCGATGTCGTAGACGAGCAGGCGGGGGTTGGTGGGGGATTCGAGCCAAACGATGCGCGTGCGTCCCTGGATGGGGGCGCTGAGCGCGGCCTCGAGCGCGGCGGAATCGGCGAGGTCGAATTGGCGAACGGAGACGCCGATGGGCTGGTAGACGCGATTCAGGATGCGGTAGGTGCCGCCGTAGACGTCTTGCGGAAGGATGATTTCGTCGCCGGGGCGCAGGAAGGCCTGGAGAACGGCGTTTTCCGCGGCGAGGCCGGAGGCGAAGAGCGCGCAGTGCGAGACGCCTTCGAGTTCGGCGAGCACGTGTTCGAGCCGCTCGCGCGTGGGATTGTTGGTGCGCGAGTAATTGAAGCCTTTGTCGCAGCCGGGGGCCTCTTGCTCGTAGGTGGAGGTCTGGAAGATGGGAGCGACCAGGGCTCCGGTCTCGGGCTCGGACGGCTGGGCGGCGTGGATTGTTTTTGTGGCGAATTCCATTGCTGTTCTCCTTTGTTCTGTTGTTCTGTCACTCGATTCGTGTTCGATCAATTCAGAAAAGCAGGTCCCTTACCGGCTCGTGCGGGTTCGGGATGAGAGCCGGCGGCCTGGGCGCGCGCGGAGGCTGGCGCCTCGGAGACGATGCTGACGGGGGCGGATTCGTTGAGGCTGCGGACCAGGATGGGCAGGCGGGCGGCGGTGGCTGCCTCGATGGCCTGGCGCTGCACGAGGTCGCAGCCTGCGTCGGCGAGGGCCAGGGCTTGCGCGAAGGTGAGCGCGGGAAGATGGCGAGCGGCGGCGTCGCGATGCGGGTCGGCGGAAAAATAGCCGGGAACGTCTTTTACCAGTTCGCAGCGGGATGCGCCGAGGCCGGCGGCCAACAGTACGGCGGTAAGGTCGGAGCCGCCGCGGCCGAGGGCGACGATGGCGCCTTCCGCATCGGTGCCCAGGAAACCGGGCACTACGGCGACGCGGGTGGAACCGAGTGCGGCGTGCAGACGCGCGGGGTGGAGCGTTGCGCGGCCGGGGCCGCTCGATGACGCGCCTACGCGCAGGCCGGTTTCGTGCACGTTCAGCGGAGCGGCGGAGATGCCGAGCGCTTCGAGGTGGAGGGTGAGCAGGGCTACGGAGCGAATTTCTCCGGTGGACCAGAGCAGGTGGAGAGCGGGTGACGAGGGGCTGTGGGCGATGCCGCGCGCTGTGTTTTCCAAGGCGTCGGTCGAGCCTTCCTGCGCGGAGACTACGGCGACGAAGCGCTCGCCGGGTGCGGCGGCGAGGCGGTGGGCGAGGAATTCCGCGGCGCGCGAGTAGGCCCTCTCGCTGGAGAGGACGGAGCCGCCGAGTTTGACCACTACGAGTGGACTGCAACAGCCGTCGGTGCCGGACATTGGCGAGCCTCCTGATGCAACTACACGGCGGCCGCTGGCTCCCGCGAAAGACGCGGAGAGACACCACGGCCTGAGGATTGGCGAGGCGTTTTGCGTCAGGAAAAGCAGTGACGCAGACGCACCGCGCCGATCCGATGATTCAGTTTGGGAGTGAGTTTCTTAAGCTAGCTGATTAGCAGCCGGCCAAGGGTTTATCTCTCCCGTACTGGGCAGGAATTAGCACCTTGGCACTCGGGCCAGGTTGCTGTGGCTTCAAAGGGCCTGTTCCCTCAGCCACTCTGGATAATGCCGCCCGTGAGGGCGACACAAGTTTTGTAGCAAAGGGGAGAAAGCGTGTCAAGGGCAATTCATGGGGCTTTTGCGGGGTTTGGGGGCGCGGGAGGGGAGAGGCGGGCGGCTACGGCGAAGAAGGGAATGGCGGCGACTTCGAGGGCGACGCAGACGACGACGGCGGCGGTGAGGGAGTGGTCGTAGAGGAAGCCGATGAGAGCGCTGCCGAGAAACCAGGCGAGGCCGTATGCCGCGGAGAAGAGGCCGTAGGCGGAGGCGCGGCGGGCGGTGCTGACGATCGGCGCGACGGCGGCGGGAACGATGGATTCGTGCACGCCCATGCCGAGCCCCCAGACGGCCATGCCGGCCAGCGCGGTCCAGAATCCGCCGAAGAAAACGAGAGGAGCGAATAGCGCGGAGAGGAGTGTGAGGGGAATCAGCACGCGGAGGCCGTGGCGGTCGAAGAGACGGCCGAACAGGAGAGAGCCCGCGCCTCCTGCGGCCATCGCCAGGGCGTAGGAAATGGGGACCCAACTGCCGGTGACGGTGGAAGACTTCTGAAAGTGGAAAGCGACGAGAGCGAAATCCGCGAAGCCGGCTCCGACGAGGGCCGCGCCGATCAGGTAAATCCAAAATGCACGCGGGAGGCCGGATGCGTGCACATCGGGCGGATGCGTTTCCATTTGCTCCGGCCGCGGATAGAGAACGCGAGCTGTGGCGAGCAACGCGAGTGTGGCAATGGCGGGGATGAGCAGTACGGCAAAAGCGAAGCGATAGCTGAGCACGGTGGAGTTCGCGGCCGCGGCGGGGAACGTTGGGTGAGCGGCAACTCCGGCGTGGCGGGAGAGGAGAAAGGCCATGAGCAGCGGGCCGCAGAGCGCGCCCAATTGATCGAGCGCTTCGTGGAGTCCGAAGGCCCAGCCGTAGCCGCCCATCTGGTGGCCGGCGTGCGAGAGCATGACGTCGCGCGGCGGATTGCGCGTGGCGCGGCCGGCGCGTTCAGAAACGAGGAGCGCGGCGGCAGCGGGCCAGCTTCCGGCGAGCGCCAGCGCGGGGACGGCGGACATCTGCACGACGTAGCCGAGAATGGTGATGGGCCAGAACTGGCGGGTGCGGTCAGCGAGGCGTCCGGAGACGATGCGCAGGCCGTAGCCGGCGAGTTCGCCGAGTCCGGCGACGGCGCCGACGGCTGCGCCGCTGGCGCCGAGAAGGGCGAGGTAGGGGCCGAGGATGCTGCGGGCGCCTTCGTAGACGAAGTCCGCGAAGAAACTCATCACGCCGATCAGAAGGACGAAGCGGAGCGCGGTGGATCGGGCGTGTGTGTTTTGAGGCATAGCCACGGGAAGCGCTCAGACTGCCGGTACAAGCTTTCGTCCAGCCGGAGTGCGGGAGATTATCTCTCAGTTTCCGTGTGTTTGAGTTTGGATCTGGCGGCGATACTTGTGGGGCGTGGTTCCTGGGGAGCGCAGGAAGGCTATCCTGCGGACAGAGTAATGAGTGGCGCCTTGCTTTAGTCGAGGAGATGCGGCGCCACGATGATGAGGAATTCACGCGGGGTAATCACCTTCGTCCTCTTCCAGAACCTTGGGAAGTGCCGCGTGTTTCCGCTGACCAAATAGTCGGCGCGGGAAGCGTCGGCGCACTCCAGGAATATGTTGTCACCCGGATCGCTGGTCACCTGAAAGGAGCGAGCCGGAGAGACGCTCCGGGCATGGTTCACGATCCATTGCAGCAACTGGCGGCGCAGGCCTTTGCGAATCTGGAGCTCAGGGCGCGCCAAGACCTCACGATACTCGTCGAGTATGGCCGGTGTGACGTAGAGGCGCGCCGGCCTGGTGATTGCGAGCAGGAGTACGGCGCGCTGCAGCCCCTCGGGTTTCAAAGCCGCGGAAATGACGATATTCGTGTCCAGGACAAGCCGGAGCTGAATCATCGGCGCTTCGGTTTGCGCGCGCGCGCGGCCCGGATGACCCGGTCGATCTCTTGGGAACTGAGGGTGTCTGTGCCCTTGGCCTTCGATTCTTCGCCGAGCAGCCGCAGAATTTCCGGCTCGGGGGCCGCGAGCCGCACGTAGTCGCGGATGCTGAGGAGGACGGCCCGGGGAGTTCCCCGCTTTTCGATCACGATGGAGCGCTTCTCTTTTTCGAGCCGCCGCAGAACGCTGCCAAACTGGGAACGCACGCGGAGTGCGGGAAGAACCATGCTTTCATTGCGTTGCGTTCTGGCCATATGAACTCTCCATTTGGATTATACGAACTGTATGGTTCGTTTCGCAAGCATTTACCCAGCGCGAGCGATGCGGGCTGCGCTACCGGCTCAGTTCGTTCTTGAACACGGCGCCGTTGTGCATTACGAAGCGGACGTTTTTCAGTTCGGAGATGTTTGCGAGCGGGTCGCCTGGCACGGCGATTACATCGGCGTAGGCGCCCGGGGCGAGGACGCCGATGTCGCCTTTCATTTCCAGCATGTCTGCGGCGCGCGAGGTTGCGGAGCGGATGGCGTCCATGGGGCGCATGCCGAATTTCACCAGGTAGCCGAATTCGATGGCTTCCGGCTCGCTCCAGGGAATGCCGCCCATATCCGTGCCGTAAACGATTTTGACGCCGGCGGCCAGGGCCTTTTTGAAGCTGGGCTCGTGGACTTCGGCGCGCTTGCGGTCGCGGCGGCCTGAGGGCGAGTCTGCCGGGTCCCAGTTGTCGTAGTAGGGAGCGATGGTGGGGCAATACCAGGTGCCCTGGCGCAGCATTTGCGCGATGTTGGCGTCGGTGAGGTCGAGGCCGTGCTCGATGGAATCGCAGCCGCCATCGAGGGCGCGTTGCATGCCGATTCCGCCGTAGGCGTGACAGGCGACTTTTTTGCCCCAGCCATGGGCCTCGTCCACGATGGCGCGCAGCTCTTCGACGGTGAGCGTGGGCTGGGAGACGAGATTGCCGGCGCGGTCTACCCAGGAGCGGTGGGTCATGTAGACCTTGATCCAGTCGGCGCCGTGGTCGAGTTGCTGGCGCGCGGCCTTGCGGGCTTCGACGGGGCCGTCAATGAGTTGGGCGCCTTTGGGCATGTCGAGCTCCGGGGCGTAGCCTTCGAGGTTGTAGCCGCCGGTGGAGGAGATGGCGCGCGTGACGACGAAGAGGCGCGGACCGGGGATGGCGCCTTCCGCAATGGCCGCTTTGATTCCCACGTCGCCGTAGCCGGCGCCTTCCGTCTCCAGATCGCGGAGCGTGGTGAAGCCCTGCTCGAGCGCGCGGCGTGCGGCTGCGGTGGCGCGGGCGGCGCGCTGGGCCAGGCCGGCGAAGAGGATGTTGGCGTCGTAGCCGCCTTTGGCGGGGTCTTCACCCCACAGGAAGATGTGCGTGTGCGAGTCGATCAGGCCGGGCAGGACGGTGGCGGAAGAAAGGTCAATTACATTTGCGCCTGCGGGGATTGGGTCGGAGGCGTCTGCGATTTTTTCGATGCGCTCGCCGCGGATGAAGATGAGTTTGTTGTGGAGGGGAGCGTCGCTGGCGCCGTCAATCATGGCGCCGGCGCGGATGACTGTGAGAGGGCTGGGAGTGGATTGGGCGCGGACCAGGCCGGCGCACGAGAAGAGCAGGGTGGCTAGGGCTAGGGAATGGTGGCGATGCATTTTTGTGGCCTCCGTGGGAGAGGAGACGTTCTACTGCATGGGTGGGGGAATTGCAATGATGGTGGAGCAGAGGGCGAAGAAGGGGAAAGAGAGGAAAAGGAAGAGAAGAAAAAGACTTAACACGGAGGGCACGGAGGTACGGAGAACACCGGAGAGGAAAGAGAGGGAGAGGAAAGAGAGGGAGAGGAGAGAGAGGAGAGGAAAGGCCCACGGTCAGGAAGGCGCTGACCGTGGCTACCCGAGAGGGGAGTGGAAGAGGAGGGAGGAGCAGGTGAGACCGGCCTCGGCTTTTTGCAGTTCCGAGATGTCGAGGGAAACGACCTGGAAGCTTTGCTGCTCGATTCGGGCGCGGGTGCGGGGGAAGGAGGCGGGGAAGAGGACAGAGGCTTCGATGGCCAGGGCGTTGGCGGCGTGAGGTTCTTCGGGGGCTACGTCGATCCAGTGGTATCCGGTTAGAGGTGCGGTGTCGAACCAGGCGCGATTGGCCAGGAGTGTATCTCTGCCGAGATACGTGACTGCGGACTTCAGGTGCAGGCAGCCGGTGACTGGAACGGGGATGACCTGGTAGGCAAATGGCGCGAGGATTTCGGAAAGGCGGCGGATGCCTTCGGCGTTTGTGCGCTGGGAGAGGCCTACGAAGAGTTTGCGGCCGATTCGCAGCACGTCGCCGCCTTCGATGGCGGCGGGAAGTTCGATGTGCGCCAGCTTTCGATAGGGAGCGAGGGCGCGCGCGAGAGAGTCCGCCTCCGGGCGCCGGGTGGGAGCGCCGAGGGGAAGGATGACGGCGAGTTCATCGAGGACGATGGCGGGATCTTCGACGAAGACGGAATCGGGCAGATCGGGTTCCTCGGGCAGCGAGACGACGCGGGCGCCCAGGCCTGCGAGCGCGCGTTCGTAGGCGTGGTGCTGCTCGCGCGCACCGGCCATATCAATCGGTTGCCGGGGAATGTAGCTGAGTTCGCACTGTGCGAAGGCGGGACTGAGCGCGCGCGTGATGGCCATGAGCATGGTGCGGCGAAAGTGTACACGAACGAGCGCTTCCAACGGCAGCCGCGGGTGGGGCTCCGCCTGCATACCGGCGAGTGTGGCGGTTGGGAATTAACTACGTACACGTGTAAATCCTTCCTGGCTGAGACCGGCCAGTAGAATTAAGTAGAGGAGACTCAATCGGATAGAATAGGCGGGCGTGGAACCTGAGTTGCGCATTCCACTGTCGGCAGGAGGGGGCAAGGGCGCGTCATGGAAGACATTCATGATGACGAGCAGAGAACGACCGGAGGCAAGCAGAATGAGACATTCATTGGGTCTCGCACTCGCAATCGCTCTATTTGCATCTGTACCTGTTTTCGCCCAGCACGAAGAGCCAAAGCACGAGCAACCCCAGCACGCGGAGAAGAATCCGCCGCGGGCAAACGGAGGCCACATCCCGCCCCCGCCGCCTGCTCGAACCGATCCGAAAGCCGCACGCGAGACGGAGAAGTTCCAGGACGGCAGGGCAAGTGACCGGCCGCATGTGAACAACGATCATTGGTACGGGCATGAACCGGCGAACGACGCGCGGTTCCACGTGGACCATCCCTTCCCGCACGGCCGCTTTGCGCATTTCGGGCCGACCTACCGGTACAACGTCCTGCGCGTGGATGTGAACGCGCATCGCTTCTGGCTGCCCGGCGGCTTTTTCTTTGAAGTTGCGCCGTGGGACTGGGAGCAATGCGCGGGCTGGTGCTGGAATTGCGGAAACGACTTCGTGGTTTACGAAGATAGCGACCACGCCGGGTGGTACCTGCTGTACAACGTCCACACCGGAGTTTACATACACGTTCAATATCTGGGAAGCTGACGTTGATTGGCTGTTCTCCGCAGGAATCCCAGGACCGAAGAAAAAGCAAAACCCTTTCTTGAATTATTAACAGCAGATTAATTCACCGGCCGCAAGGCCGGTTATTTCAATCCCGGCACGGCGAAAGCGCAATTTTGGAGTACAATGCTTCGCTGTCCAGCCTCCCTACGCGCCCAGCGGGGGAAATAAGGTTTGCTACTCAGGTGTTGCCGAGTATATAGTTACTCGCTCAAGTATTGCCTCACCCGGCTTGAGGAGACTGAGGGGCTCCATCATGGCTGCTGGAACAGGCGTTTATATATTGTCGGAGAACAGGCTTCTCCGGGAGGCGCTTTCTCGAATTCTAAAAAAAAGGCCGGACTTCTGGGTGCTGAACGGGCCGTCGTTCAGCCCGGAGGTCAAGTCGGAGATTGTCGCGTCCGGCGTCCACGTGTTGCTGCTGGATTCGATGCCGCTGTTTCTGGCCGAAGGCGACGCGCTGCAGGTGCTTCGCTCGGAAACACCGGAGCTGAAAATCGTGCTCATGGGAATGGAGGACGACGATCAGGCGTTCCTGCAGAGCGTTCGGCGGGGAGCGATCGGATTCCTTTTGAAGGAAGCGAGCGCGGCAGAAGTAGTGGCTGCGGTGCGCGCGGTGACCAGCGGCGAGGCGGTATGCCCACCGCGGCTGTGCCGGGTCCTTTTCGAGTACCTGTCGCAGCAGACGCACTCGTTGCCGTCCAGCCGGACGCATTCCCAGTTGGGGCTGACGCGGCGGGAACAGCAACTGGTGCCGCTGATTGTGCGGGGGCTGAGCAACAAGGAAATTGCCGCGCGCCTGAACGTCTCCGAGCAAACCGTGAAGAATCATGTACATCGCATCCTCCATAAAGTCGGAGCGGACAATCGCCTCGGTGTGGTGGATGTGTGCCGCGAACGAGGCATGATCCTCTAGGCTCCCTGAGCCCCTCAGGTGACGATAGGTACTTTTCTAGTACTTCCTTGCAGGCTACCCTAGTCCGCGAAAGGCACCGCTGTGGGACCTGCCTACGCGTCCTCCCGCCAGGCTCTGCCGGAACCCGAATTGAACCTGTCTGCGCAATGAGGCTTCACGGGATACTGCCGCACCTATATGGGAGTGCCGCCGATGAAAACCATTCGCGTGCTGGTAGCGAACCGCCCTCGCCTGATGCGCGAGGTCGTGCTGGAAACCATCTCGGATCAGTCCGACATAGAAATTGTCGGGGAACTCCAGGACGAGGCCAATCTCGAGCAGGAAGTGAAGCGCACGCTGCCGGATATTCTGATCGTGGCGCTGGATAAGAAGGACCGGCTGCCGGAAGCCTGCTACTCGCTGCTGGAACAGGACCCGCGTCTGCGCATTATCGCCATCGCTCCCGACCGCGAATACACGCTTTTCTATTGGGCGTCGCTGTGCATTCACGCGAATCCCATCGAGACATCGATTGACAGCATGCTGACTACGATCCGAAACCGGGCGCACCAACTGGCGGGGTGAACATGAGTACGAGCGTGAGAGAGATGACAGACAAACCAGCAGCCGTGCGACGCCCGCCGGATTGGGCTCGGCGTGCGGCGGCCATTCTCGTTGTGTTCGCGCTTATTTCTCCCGGCACCTGGGCTCCCGCGGCGTGGGCGCAGGGGGCTCAGAATCAAAACCAGAACGCGAACCAGAAGCCGAAGGACAGCAACCAGTGGCCCACGCCGTCGGGGCTGACCGCGGAAAACCTGAGCAACGTGGGCGCTTCCGCAGTGGAGATTGAAGCCGTGCTGCGGAAAGACCGCGGGCTTTTTATCGAATTGAAGCGGTGGGTGGCGAAGGATGGCGCGGATCACGGACAGATCGTTCGCGACGCGGAACTGGAAGATTCCGCGATCTACCAGCGGCTGGAGTCAGACGTGAAATTCCGTTCCGTGGCCACCGCGCTCTTGCAGCGCTACGGCTACCTTCTCCCCCAGCTGAATCCCGATTCGCCGATGGCCAAAGAGCAGGAACTGCTGCTGCAGGAAAGGGTGAAGTGGCTGGCGCAACGGCAGGAAGTGGTGCGCCAGAAGGCGGCGGAACAAACGGCCAGACAACTGCCATGCGATCTGCAGTACGACCCCGATTGCAACGATCGGGAGGAGAGAGAACGGGAGAGAACGCAGGTTAGAGACAACCGCGCGCAGCCTGGGGACCGCAATCCGGCGGACCTGGACGACGATCCGAACAACGTGGCTCCTCAGGGCCAGGGCGGGGAGCCCCAGCGCCAGCAAACAACGAGAGGGCTGACGCAGGTGACGCAAACGGGCGGGGCGACGGGCGCAGGGGATTCCCTGATGCCGCTGCCGCTGCGGACACAGGACGCGCAGCCGGCGGCAGATCCCTACGGCCTGGCAAATCCCCTGGAGACGGCGCAGGACGCCAGCGATTGGAACAGCGATTACCAGACGATGGGAGCGACGGGAACCTCCCCGAGCGGCTACGGCGCCGCGAATGGAACCACCGACCGCAGAACGGGAACGGAAGGCGCGGGAACGAGAGCGCTGGCAAACGGCGGCAGGGGTTCGGCGGCGGGCTATGAAGAAGGCGGGCGCGACCGCAAGGGAATGGAGACGGCGCTCGGAACGCCGCTGGTTCGCGAGCCGCAGCCCTACGGGAACATTCCGGCCCTCTACGATATGTATATGAAGGCCTCGCCGCGGCCACCGCAGCCGGTGCGGTTCGGCCTGGACGTTTTCGATCGTTCCGCACGGAACCCGGGGCGATTGCCGATGGATTTGCCGGTGGGGCCCGATTACGTGATCGGGCCGGGCGATGGGCTGGCACTGGATCTGTGGGGCGGAGTTTCGCACCGGCTGCTCCGGACCGTGGACCCGGAAGGACGGCTGAGCCTGCCGGAGGTGGGGCCCGTGCTGGTGAGCGGGAAGTCGCTGGGAGACGCGCAGGAGGCGGTGGAGAAAGCGCTGCGCGGGCAGTTCCGGGACGTTTCCGTTTCGCTGTCGCTGGCGCGGCTGCGCACGGTGCGCGTGTACGTGGTGGGGGATGTGGAGCGGCCGGGCGCGTACGACATCAGCTCGCTTTCGACGCCGCTGAACGCGCTGTTTGCGGCCGGAGGGCCGACGGGGCGGGGCTCATTGCGCAACGTGAAGCATATGCGCGGCGACCAGTTGATCGAAGAAGTGGACCTTTACGATCTGCTGCTGCACGGCGTGCGGTCGAATATGCAGAGGCTGGAGAACGGCGACTCGGTACTGGTGCCGCCGCTGGGAAAACAGGTGACCGTGGAAGGAATGGTGCGCCGGCCGGCAATCTACGAGATACGAAGCGAGAACAACCTGGCGGAGGTGCTGGAGCTGGCGGGAGGAATTCTGCCCAGCGCGGCGCTGGGGCACATCGAAGTGCAGCGCACGGTGGCGCACGACCGCCAGACCATGCTGAGCCTGATGCTTCCGCAGGAGCAGGACGCGCAGCAGATCACGCAGAAGCTCGCGTCGTTTCCCATTCAGGACGGCGACGCCGTGAACCTGTTTCCCATCGCGCCGTTCAACCAGGACGCCGTGTATCTGGAGGGCCACGTGGTGCGGCCCGGGCGCTACGCCTACCGGCAGGGGATGAAGCTCACCGACGTGGTGGCCTCGTACAAGGATCTGCTTCCCGAGCCGGCAGCCGGGTATGCGGAGATTATCCGGCTGAACGCGCCGGACTACCGGCTGAGCGTGGAGAGCTT
>DATFZR010000401.1:0-2541 GCA_035314265.1 Candidatus Acidiferrales bacterium | reverse complement strand
TCGATCGAGGGAGGGGCTGGTCCGGTGGACCTTTTGATTCGCACCGGGGGCGAGAAACGGCTTTCCGATTTTCTGCTGTGGGAGCTGGCCTATGCGGAGCTGATTTTTACGCGAACGATGTGGCCGCAGTTTGGCGCCCCGCATTTGCGGCGCGCGTTGACCGCGTTTACACGGCGCGAACGCCGCTTTGGCGCGCTGGCGGAGGCTGGAGTGACGGCGCCGGCGGAGGTGGGGTGATGTCGCGGCGGCTGCGGGTGAAATTCATCCTGCCGGCGCTCACCGAGGCCACCAGCCCGTATTTTCGTCCGGTGAAGTATTCGTTGTTTCCGCCGCTGGGACTAGCGACGCTGGCCGCGTATCTGGACCCGGGCGACGAGGCGGTGCTGGAGGACGAGCACGTGGGCCCCGTGGAACGGAACCGCGAGATCGAAGGCGATTTCGATCTGGTGGTGATCCAGGTTTACATCACCAACGCGTACCGGGCTTACGGGCTGGCCGACGCGTATCGTGCGCGCGGGGCGTTTGTGGCGCTGGGCGGGTTGCACGTCACGTCGTTGCCGCGCGAAGCCGAGCCGCACGCGGATGCCATCTTTCTCGGTCCCGGCGAACAGACCTTTCCACATTTCCTGGCGGATTTTCGCGCCGGCTCGCCGCGGCGGGCTTATGTGTCGGGCGAGGGGCGCACGCTCGACCGGCTGCCGCCGGTGCGGCGGGATCTGATCCGGCGCAACCGCTACCTGGTGCCCAACTCGCTGGTGGTGACGCGGGGATGCCCGCAGCACTGCGACTTCTGTTATAAGGACGCGTTTTTCGCGGGAGGCCGCGGCTTCTACACGCAAAGGGTGGACGATGCGCTGGCGGAGATCGAGCGTCTGCCGGGCCGTCATCTTTATTTTCTCGACGATCACCTGCTGGGCGACCGGCGCTTTGCCAGCGCGCTTTTTGCCGGGATGCGCGGCATGGGGCGGCTTTTTCAAGGGGCGGCCACGGTGGATTCCATACTGCGCGGCGACTTGATTGAACAGGCCGCCCGGGCGGGATTGCGCAGCCTGTTCGTGGGCTTCGAGAGCCTCTCGCCGGCGAACCTGGTGTCCAGCAATAAACGGCAGAATCTGGGGCGCGACTATAAAGCTGTGACCGACCGCCTTCACTGGCTGGGGGTGATGATCAACGGCAGCTTCGTCTTCGGGATGGACGACGATGACGAAGGAGTTTTCGAGCGCACGGTGGACTGGGCGATCGAGCACGGCATTACCACGGCGACCTTCCATATCCAGACGCCGTACCCCGGCACACGCCTGTGGGAGCGCATGGAACGAGAATCGCGCATTCTCACTACGAACTGGGACCTGTACGACACGCGCCACGTGGTCTACCGCCCGGCGAAGCTGGCGCCGGAACGGTTGAAGGCAGGCTACGATCGCGCGTATCGCGAGTTCTATACCTGGGGAGCCATCGCGCGCGCCTCACTTTCCCACGGCACGCTCAAACACCAGGCGAAGCATTTCTTTTATGCGGCGGGGTGGAAACGGTTTGAGGCGTTGTGGGATGTGGTGATCCGGGCACGCCAGTTGGGGAGCATGACGCCGCTGCTGGAGGCGGTGTTGGCGAGGGTTACGCGCGCGCCGGAAGGTGGGTGGAGCAAATGGCGAGCGTGGGCTCGCGGACATCCCAGGCGGAGGATACGGTTGACGGACGGCCCTTGGCGGGAGGACTCCAGATACTGCAATGAGTGCCGGTATCGGGATGTTGGACGACCTCGAACACAGGCCCTTCCTACGTCAGGGTAAACCCTTCCTCCGTCAGGGTAAACAGAAGTGCCTGTGGGGTGCTTTACATCTTCTACCGGCAGTGTTATCAAACCCTGCCTACAGCCCCGGCGCCGCGATTGGCAGCCGGCGGTTGTATTGAATCCCTGGACCTACGGAGCATTTCTACCATGCCATCTAGAAGGACGAGTTGTGGTGCACTTTCCTTTTTGTTCTGCGTGATTGCGGTGAGCGCATCGGCGCAGACGGCGCCGGCCAAACAGACCCCGCAGCAGGCAATCGACGAGGAGTACACGAAGAAGATTCGCGAGTACACCACCGCGCCTTACTTCACCTCGCCCTTGGTGGACTATCTGCCGGCGTCGAAGACGGTGCCTACGCCGAAGGCCGTGCTGGGCGATGTGGCGGGCGCGCCCGGCATTCTTCCTTACGCGGAGGATGTCTACAAGTACATGCGCCTGCTGGAGAAGTCCAGCCCGCGCGTGAAGGTGTATTCGATCGGGACCACGGAGGAGGGGCGGGAGATGATCGCGGTGGCCGTCTCTTCGGAGGCCAACCTGGCGAAGCTAGAAGAGAATCGCGCGCGCCTGGCGAAGCTGGCGGACCCGCGGCTGATCCATCTGGACGACGCGGAGGCCGACAAACTGATCGACGCTTCCGTTCCCGTCTACTACATCACCGGGACGATTCACTCGCCCGAGACGGGAGCGCCGACCGCCATGATGGAAATGGCCTACCGGCTGGCGGTGGACGAGAGTCCGTACATCCAGGA
>DATFZR010000400.1:0-3500 GCA_035314265.1 Candidatus Acidiferrales bacterium | reverse complement strand
GGTGGGCGACCCGTTCAAGGACACATCCTCCGTGGCCCTGAA
Source organism: Candidatus Acidiferrales bacterium (assembly GCA_035314265.1). GTDB lineage: Bacteria > Acidobacteriota > Terriglobia > Acidiferrales > UBA7541 > JOPF136. The sequence continues at coordinate 3,458 of DATFZR010000400.1, read as the reverse complement.
TCCGGTGATCAAGTTCACTACGCTGTTCGGTTTGCTTGCAGTGGAACTGGCCGTGAAGCTCACCACCGAGGCGGGTACGGCGCTCACGCTCAGTCTCGCGGCGGCCTTCTTCGCCGTGTCCCTCTTCTTCGTTTACCGTTCGTTCTACGGCATGCGCATCAAATCCGGCGCTTAGCAAACAGTCGAGTTCAAGCGCGGATCAACCCCACGGACTGCCGCGGGTCGTAGCGGAAGCCCGGGAACACAAAACTCATATCCGTCGTGCCAAGGTGCCGCGAAACAACCTCGCCCAGCACCGCGCGAAAATCTGTGGTTACAGCAAGGTCGCGCCCTTCGTACAGGTGCGCGCGGTCCAGGCCCGGCCAGCGGCCATACACCTTGCCGCCGCGCACGTCACCGCCAAACGCGAACATGCAGTTCGCATGCCCGTGATCCGTCCCGCGGTTGCCGTTTTCCGCTGCCGTGCGGCCAAACTCCGACATGGTTACCACGGTCACGTCCGCCATCTTCGCGCCCATATCCGTGTGGAATGCCGCCAGCGTGCCGCCAAATTCCCTCAGCACGTTGCCGAGCTGGCCCTGTACGCCGCCTTCGTTCACGTGGTGGTCCCAGCCGCCGATGTCCACGAACACCACTTCCACGCCGATCTCCGCTTTGATCAGTTGCGCCACCTGCTGCACCGTCGTTCCAAACTTCCCTTTCGGGTATTCCGCACCGTTCTCCGGCAGGTAGAGCTGCTCGCGCACCTTCTTGAGCATGGCCACGGCCTCAAATGTTTCCTGTCCCGTGCCGTGCAGCGACTGGTCCACCGTCTGCGCGTAGAGCGCCTCAAATCCATTGGACATCGCACCGCCCATCTGCACGGGCGCAAGCACCTGGAACTGCCGGATGTCCGGAATCGCCAGCGCGGGCACGGAGCCGCGCAGCGTGCGCGACATCTGCGGGCCCATGGAGACGGCGCGGAACGGCGTGGCATTCTCCTCCGCCTGTTTTTGCAGATAGCGGTTCAGCCAGCCGTCTTCCGTGCTCTTCACGCCCGGCGTGCCCGATTCCATATAGTCCTGCGCGTCAAAGTGCGAGCGGGTATTGTCCGGCGAACCCACGGCGTGCACGATGGCGAGCTGCTTATTGTGGAACAGGGGCGCCATGGGCTCGAGGCTGGGGTGAAGGCCGAAGAAGCCGTCAAGATCGATCGCCCCGCTCTGTCCCCCGTTCGGCGCGGGGATCGCAATCGAAGGCCGCACGGCGTAATAGTTTCGCTCACCGTAAGGCACCACGGCATTCAATCCGTCCATCGCGCCGCGCTGGAAGATCACCACCAGCACCTTCTTGCCGGGCTCGGTGGCCGCCTGGAGCGCACGCGTCAAGAATGAGGGCATGGCGCTAAAGCCCAGCATGGCCACGCCGCCACCCTTCAGAAAATACCGGCGCGAAATCGTCATCGCGTTGCTCCTTCTTCCGTGCTCGTCCTGTAGCGCCGGCCTTCAGGCCGGCACCTTGTCCGTCCGCAAACCTGCTGACCGCGTGCCGCCTGAAGGCCGGCGCTACCTGCGCTGAAACTCCGGCGAGCCCAGCACCAGCCCGGCAATCATTCCCGCATCCACGTTCTTCACCGGATCATCGAGCATCGCCTGCAGCACCTGCGGGTCGTCGAGCTGCTTCTCCAGCACGGCGCGCGTCTCCTTGGACACCTGGCCGCCCAGAAAAAGGGCAATCGCGCTGTTCATCACTCCGTCAGGCTCTTTCTGGTCCGCTGCTCCCAGCAGGCCGCCCATATCCACCTTGGTATCGCGCATGCGCCCCGTGGCCAGCAGGATGCCGAAATTCATGCGGTTCAGCAGCGCCCCGGAATTCACCCAAGCGTCCGCCGTATCCTTGTACCCCGTGGGCGGCTGGCAGCCGTAGAGCGGCTCGCCGATCTGCGCGGTCCAGCGCACGCCGGGCATGGCTTCCGCCATATCCGCGCCCGTGGCGCGCAGCGCGCTCACCACCAGCTCAAAGGGTTTCTTGATTTTTGCGCGGTACGCGGCCCGCGACCAGAATTCCGGCGAGTAGATCATGGTCTTCATCACTTCGCGGATGTCGCCGTTTGTCTTCGCGAAGGTCTCCGCCATGCGCGACACCAGCTCCGGCGGAGGCGTATCGCTCACAAACCGCGTGGCCAGCTTCAGTGAAATGAATTTCGCCGTGCTGGGATTTTCCACCAGCATGTCCAGCAGCTTCTCCCCATCCTTCATCCCGCCGGAGTGGATGCTCTGTCCGAGCACCTGCTTCGGCTCGTCGCCATGGAAGCGCTGGTCAAAGTGAAATTCGGGGTCCTTGCGCGGCGCCGTCATGGTCCATCCGGTCAAGGCCAGCGCCGCCTGCGTCACATCCTGCTGCGTATACCCGCCGTCCACGCCCAGCGTGTGCAGCTCCATCAGCTCGCGCCCGTAGTTCTCGTTCAGACCTCGCTTCTGGTTCTGCTGCGCCTGGGGATTGTTGGGGTTCTGCCGCATGGCCATCATCGCGTTCGGGTCGCCGCCAAAAAGCATCACGAAGCGCCGCCGCCGAGCCTGTAGTTCCGCCGCGTGCTCCGCAAACCCCTTCGGGTCCACGCTCAGCCAGTTGTCCAGGTAGAAGAGCATTGCCGGACTCTTCGCCGTCGCGTAGAGCATGTCGCGGAATTTGCCCAGAGTGTGCGGCCGGATCACGTCGCGCTCGTACGATGGCAGGAACCACCGCTCCGGCCCTTTGCCCACGAATACGTTGAAGTGATTGAACCAGAAGTCGGCCAGCACTTCCTGGAGCTGGCGCTCGCTGTAGACCGCGCGTGTGACTTTGGCCTCGGAGAGTTCCAGGACGATTTCGCGGGGGGCGTTCTTCGCCTGCTGGCCATCGGCCAATCCCTGAGCCTGTCCCTGAGCCTGCGCCTTACGCTGCTGCTGTTGGAACTGTTGACGCGTCACGCCCTGCTGCTTGGCCTGCTGGTTAGGGTTCGGGTATCGCGCCAGCAACTGCTCCGTGGACAAGGTGAGTGCCGGATACTGCTGGAGGCGTGCTGCGACCGCGCTGTCGTCTATCCGGTCGGGATGCAACTGCAGATCGATCCACTTCTCCAAGCCCATTTGCTTCACGCGTTCCAGGTCGCCCGGCCGCGGCCCGTAGGCCAGCCGGTTGAGCGCGTGCATCGTGGCTTCGTCTTCCGTCAGCTCCGTAATCGGCAGGCGGCCGCGGAAGGCCTTAGGCAGGTCGGGTTTTTTCTGTGTCTGCTTGGTGCCGTCAGAGGCCGCCGTCTCGGCCGCGGAGAGCGGCCAGCAGACCGCCGCCGAGGCCAGTAGCGCGCCGGCCAGAAAGCCCGCGAACTCCGCCCGCCGGCCCGTTTGGCCGTGGAATCCGCGGCGGCAAATCGACGAAAGTCTCATCCGCATCTGAGGAATCTCCTGGCGTTCCGGACGAATGCTGCGGAGGGGTTATCC
>DATFZR010000399.1:0-7068 GCA_035314265.1 Candidatus Acidiferrales bacterium | reverse complement strand
CGTTGCGGAAGCTTACCACGCGGCCCTTCCCGTCGGTCAGCCTGCCATCCTCCAGGATTTGCAGCAGCACGTTGAATACGTCGGGATGCGCCTTCTCGATTTCATCCAGCAGCACCACCGCATACGGCCGCCGCCGCGTCTGCTCGGTCAATTGTCCGCCCTCGTCGTAGCCCACGTAGCCGGGAGGTGCGCCCATCAGCCGCGCCACGGAGTGCTTCTCCATGTATTCGGACATATCCAGGCGAATCATGGCCTGCTCGTCATCGAACAGGAATTCGGCGAGAGCGCGCGCCAGTTCTGTCTTGCCCACGCCCGTGGGCCCGAGGAACAGGAACGATCCGATCGGCCGCCGCGGGTCGGACAGCCCCGCGCGGCTCCGGCGAATCGCGTTGGCCACGCGGCCCAGCGCGTCGTCCTGCCCCACCACGCGGTGCCGCAGGCGATCCTCCATCTCGACCAGCTTCTTCACTTCGCCTTCGAGCAGCCGCCCCGCGGGAATGCCGGTCCACTTGCTCACCACGCGCGCGATGTCTTCTTCGTCCACCTCTTCCTTCAACATCCGCCCGGTCTTCTGAACCTCCTCCAACTTCTTCTGCGCCGCATCCAGCTCCCGCTCCTTGCCCGCAATGGTGCCGTAGCGCAGCTCGGCCACCTTGGAAAGGTCGCCCTGCCGCTCGTAGCGCTGCTCGTCGGCCTTCACCCCTTCGATTTCTTCCTTCAGGCCGCGAATCTTCAGGATGGCGTCCTTCTCCTGCTGCCAGCGCGCCTTCAGCGCCGATGATTGCTCCTTCAGCCCGCCCAGTTCGCTCTCGATGATCTTGCGCCGCTCCTTCGAGTGCGCGTCCGTTTCCCGCAGCAGCGCCTGGCGCTCGATTTCGAGCTGCATGATGTGCCGCTCGATCACGTCAATCTCCACGGGAAGGGAATCAATCTGCATGCGCAGGCTCGCCGCCGCCTCGTCCACCAGGTCGATCGCCTTGTCCGGCAGGAACCGGTCGGAAATGTAGCGGTGCGAAAGCGTGGCCGCCGCCACGATGGCCGCGTCTTTGATGCGCACGCCGTGATGCACCTCGTAGCGCTCCTTCAGCCCGCGCAGGATGGCGATCGTGTCCTCCACCGTTGGCTCGCCCACCAACACCGGCTGGAAGCGCCGTTCGAGCGCCGGGTCCTTCTCGATGTGCTTGCGGTACTCGTTCAGCGTCGTCGCGCCGATGGCGCGCAGTTCGCCCCGGGCCAGCGCCGGTTTCAGCATGTTCGAGGCGTCCATGGCGCCGTCTGCCGCGCCCGCGCCCACCAGCGTATGCAGCTCGTCAATAAACAGGATGATCTGCCCGGCCGACTCGCCGATTTCCTTCAGCAGCGCCTTCAGCCGGTCTTCGAATTCACCGCGATACTTTGTGCCGGCCACCATCGCCGCAAGGTCCAGCGCCACAATGCGCTTCGGCTTCAACACCTCAGGGACGTCGCCCGCCACAATCCGCTGCGCCAGCCCCTCTACAATGGCCGTCTTGCCCACGCCGGGTTCGCCGATCAGCACGGGATTATTCTTCGTGCGCCGCGCCAGGATCTGCATCACGCGGCGAATCTCTTCGTCGCGGCCAATCACCGGGTCGAGCTGGCTGCGCCGCGCCAGGTCCGTCAGGTCGCGCCCGTACTGCGCCAGCGCCTGGTAGGTGGATTCCGGCGCTTGCGAGGTCACCCGGTGGCTGCCCCGAACCGCCACCAGTCCTTGCAGCAACGCATCGCGTGTCGCCCCGTGCTTTGCCAGCAGGCGCGCGGCCGCGTCCTTGCCGCCTCCGGCCAGCGCCAGCAGCAGGTGCTCCGTCGAGACGTACTCGTCTTTGAATTGGCCTGCCTCGTCGAAAGCGCGCTTCAACACGTCGTTCATTGCCGGGCTCAGATAGAGCTGCCCCGCGCCCGCAACCTTCGGCAGCTTCTCCAGCTCCGCGTGCACTTCTTGCACCAGCGCCGTGACGCGCACGCCCAGCTTGCCGAGCAGCGGAGGAACAACTCCCTCCGTTTGTGCCGCTAGTGCGGCCAGCAGGTGCAGCGGCTCAATCTGTTGCTGGCCGTGCACGCTCGCGCGCTCCTGCGCATCCGCCACACCCTCCTGGGCCTTGATCGTGAATTTGTCCATGCGAACCATACTGTTTCTCCCGCTCCTCTATTCTTGCACCCTTGCTTCTCAAGACTGGAAGAGCCGGGAGTCTCCTACCTCCCGGCTCTCCCCCTTTTCCAAGCTGAACCCGAAGCCGGGTCTGCGCTTACTTGCCGTTGCTTACGGCAACCTTGATCTGCTTCGGCTTCGCTTCCTCGAGCTTCGGCAGGCTCACGGTCAGCACGCCGTTCTTGTACTCCGCCTTCACGCCGTCCTGCTTGAGCGTGTTCGGCAGGGTAAAGCTGCGGCTGAACGTGCCGTAATACCTCTCCGTGCGGAGCGCGTTCTCTGCACTGAATTCCTTTTCGAACTTGCGCTCGCCGGAGAGCGTCAGCGTGTTTTTCTCCACGCGGACGTCGATCTCCTTCTCATCCATGTCCGGCAGCTCGGCCTTCAGGACGATCTCGTGCTCGGTCTCGAAGATGTCCACGGCAGGCGTCCAGGCCGTCAGAGAGGCAGGGGCGCGGAATCCGCGGAATGAGGGATCATCGAACAGCCGGACGACCTGGTCCTGAAACCTGGACAGGGGGTCAAAGCGGGTAATCGTGGTCATAAGTGAATCCTCCTTGGCGATCTTGTGTGCTCTTAGCACGATAGGAGCATAAGATATGAGTGTTATGCTGTCAAGTATAATCGACCTCCCATTCCTACGCGCCCATCCTCATCATTATCATGCACTTAAGATACAGTGTCTCCGGGACCGTCAGCAGCATGGGATGATCCCTCGAAGCGCCACGCCTCTCCAATACACGCAGTGGCTGGCCCACATCCACGCTCGCTTCCCACAGCATCTCGCCAAACAAGGCCTCGGATACGTGGTAGGAGCACGAGCAGGTCACCAGCACTCCCCCCGGCCGCAGCAGCCTCAAGGCCCTTAAGTTGATCTCCTTGTACCCACGGAGCGCCGCGTCGAGTGCAGTCCGGCTTTTGGCGAATGCCGGAGGATCCAGGATGACCGCGTCAAAGCGCCTTCCCCCCTGGTCGTACTCCTTCAGCACGTCAAACACGTTCGCTTCGCGAAACGTGATATTGGTCGTGCCGTTCAAATCGACGTTCGCGCGCGCCAGGGCCAGCGCCTCCCCGGAGGAGTCCACAGCTTCCACACTTTGCGCCTGCCGCGCCGCGTGCAGCGCGAATCCCCCGTGATAGGAGAAGCAGTCCAGCACCTCTCCGCGCAGGTACTGCGCCGCCGCGCGGTAATTCTCCCGCTGGTCCAGGAACACTCCGGTCTTCTGCCCCTTCCTCAGGTCCAGCCGGAAGCGCACGCCGTTCATGTTCGCAAACGCCTCTTCCGGAACCTCCCCGTGCAGCACCGACACCGTCTGCTGCATGCCTTCGAGCAGCCGTGCCTTCGGGTCGTTCCGTTCCAGGATCCCCCGCGGCGAAAACTGCTCCTTCAGGATCTCGACGATTTCCCCTTTGCGTTTTTCCGTGCCCTGGCTGAGCGTCTGGATCACCAGCAGGTCGCCGTAGCGGTCCACAATCAGGGAAGGGAGCAGGTCGGCCTCGCCATACACCAGCCGGTAGGAATCCGTATCCTCCACCACGCGCTGGCGGAAGGCGGCTGCGGCGCGAATCCTCTGCGCGAAGAACTCGCGGTCTACCGCCTCGTCGCGGCGCGTCAGGAATCTCAGTGCGATTTGCGAACGGTCACTCCAGAAAGCGCGCCCCACCAGCCGCCCGCGCTCATCCGACACCCGCACCAGATCTCCCGGCTCCGCCTGGAAGCTGCGTACATCGCTGCGGTAGATCCACAGGTGCCCTCCGGAAATACGTTCGGCCCCGCGCGTGGTGACCACGGCGCTCGGTTCACTCATTGCAGATTGCCTCCCTGTGGACGCCCGAGCATACGATAGATTAGAACCGTCGCCGGAATCGAACGCGCTCATGCGCCTTTCTGAATTTGACTACGAGCTGCCGCCCGACCGCATCGCGCAACATCCCGCTGCCGAGCGGGACGCCTCGCGATTGCTGCTGCTCGACCGCGCCGCCCAATCCCACCAGGACCGCATGTTCCGCGAGTTGCCATCGCTCGTTCGTGGTGACGAGTTGGTGGTGGTCAACGATGCGCGCGTTTTCCCCGCGCGTCTCTTTGGCCGCCGCCGCGGAGTCCGTGCACAGGCCCCCGGCAAGCGCCTCCGCGGCCACCTGTCGTCTGAAATCGAAGTACTGCTCACCCGCGAGGTGGAGCCCGGCGTGTGGGAAGCCCTGGTTCGCCCGGGCCGCAAGATCCGCCCCGGCGAACGCATTCTCTTCGATAGCGAATCCTCGAGCGAAGGCGCCGCCCCGCCTCTTGAAGCCGAAGTCATCGCGCGCGGCGCCTACGGCGCCCGCCGCCTCCACTTCCTCAACGCGGGCGATCTAACGGTCGCACTCAACCGCATCGGCCACATCCCCCTGCCGCCCTACATCGGGCGGGCCGACGTGCCGGAAGACCGCGAGCGCTACCAGACCATCTTCGCCCAGCGTCCCGGCGCCGTGGCCGCACCCACGGCGGGGCTGCACTTCACTCCCACGGTGGTGGAGCAACTGCGCGCCCGCGGAGTTGAAATCTGCCCACTAACGCTCTTCGTGGGCCCGGGCACGTTCCAGCCCGTCCGCACAGACGAAGTCGAGCGCCACGAGATGCAGCCCGAGGCTTACGAGATCCCTGAAGAAACCGCGGCAGCCATCCGCCGGGCGCGCGCCGCGCGGCGTCCCGTCCTGGCTGTCGGAACCACTGTGGTCCGCGCCCTCGAATCCGCCGCCCGCGCAGCCCAGGCCCAGCAGGGACGCAGTGCCCTCACCTCCACCTTCGACGTGCCCTCCGGAACCGGCGAAGCGCGGATCTACCTCTACCCCGGCGCCGAATTCTTCGTGGTCAACCAGCTCCTCACCAACTTCCATCTCCCCAAATCCACTCTCTTGCTCCTCGTCTCCGCGTTCGCCGGCCGCGAACTCATCATGGAGGCCTGCCGCCACGCCGTCCGGTCAAACTACCGCTTCTATAGTTACGGCGATTGCATGCTGATTCGCTGATCGCGCCCCGGCAGCCCAGGGGTTTCCATCAGGTCCAGCCCATGAGTCAGCTAGGCGGCACGGGTTGCCGGGTTTATAATCCCCGAATCTTTGCCGGCCCCCGAGGGCCCTCTCTTGATGCGCTATCTCATTCTCAGCGACATTCATTCCAACCTCACCGCTCTCGAAGCCGCTCTCAAGGCTGCCAACGGGCGTTGGGATAAAGTCGTGTGCCTCGGCGACCTCGTGGGCTACGGTCCCGACCCCAACGAGGTCGTGGACCGCATCCGTTCTCTCGAGGCCACCACCATCCGCGGCAACCACGACCGCGTCTGCTGCGGCCTCACCGATGCCGAGGATTTCAATCCCGTGGCTCGCAGCGCCGTCAATTGGACGCGCCAGCAACTTCGTCCCGAGAACCAGCAGTTTCTCGAAGCTCTTCCTTCCGGTCCCCTCGAGCTTAACGGCATGATGCTCATCCACGGGGCCGTCCGCGACGAAGACGAGTACGTCATCGCGCCGGGCCAGGCGCTCGCCTCCCTGCTCGAGGCTTCCTCCGACCTCAGCTTCTTTGGCCACACCCATCTTCAGGGCGGCTTCGCGTTTCACGATAATCAGCTTGCCGTAATCCATCCGAAATACGGCCCACAGGCTGGATTGTGGCCCCTTCACGTGGAACCACAAACGCGTTACCTGCTCAATCCGGGCTCCGTCGGCCAGCCGCGCGATGGCGATGCCCGCTCCGGCTTCATCATCGCAGACATGGATCATCAGGTGATTGAGTACTGGCGCGTTCCCTACGAGGTGCGCTCCGTCCAGCAGCGCATGTTCCGCGCCGGCCTGCATGAATCGCTCATCCTGCGGCTGGCTCTGGGCCGCTGACGGACCTGTGGTCGAGCGCGAACATGACCCTTCCTGCCGCCGAGAATCCCTCATCCAATCGGTTCTACGCCGGTCTGGCCGCCGGCGTTGCGCTCGTCCTGCTGGTAATCGGCGCCGCCGTGTTTTTCAGCCGTGGCACCGGAAGCGCGAACCCCTCCGGCCAGCCCGCCGCCCTGCCGTTTGGCGCCACCGAACAGGCCTATGCCGCGAAGATTCGCATTTCCAATTTGAAGCTCACCCAGGCAACGAACATGCTCAGCCAGGAATTCACCTACGTCATAGGCACCGTGGCCAACGATGGTCCCCGCTCCGTTCGCGCCGTCGAGGTCACGGTTGAATTTCACGACTTGATCCATCAGCTCGTTCTGCGGGAGACGGCCGGGCTGTTCGCCCCTTCCGCGGGTCCTCTGGCCTCTGGTCGCGAGCGCGATTTCCAGCTCACCTTTGAGCATGTGCCGGCAGGTTGGAATCACGAGCCGCCTTCGATCCGCATCACCGGCCTCGACCTCCAGTGAGCGCCCGTGAAAACTCCTGAACCCGCACCTCTGCCCTCTGCTGCGGATCTCTCCGCCGCGCTTTCCGCGCTGCGCGAGCGCGGCCAGGTGGAAGTTCGCGAGGATGGCGAGTTGCTGGCCGGCCTGGTGAATCCAGAGCACGACCTCCGCGAGCTCAGCGGGCGCTTGCTGCTCAATCTTTGGTCAGGCGACGCCACGCTCGTTCGCCGCATTCAGGCCGTCGTTGCCCTGTCCGAGGGCTACATCGAGCTGGCTGTGCAGAAATTCGGGAAGCCGCGGCCGGGCCGCCTCGAGATGCGTTCCCGCGATGTCCCCCTCGACCCCGGCCGCATCACCCGCGAGCAGTTCCGCGCGCGCTTCCGTGAATTGCTCGCCGGCCAGTTTCCCGACGAAGACGTTCTCTCGCTCACCACCGCGCCGGATCTCAAGCGCTCGCTCTCCGGCAACTACGCCCGGGGTGTGCAGGGGCGGGCCCGCGAAGCGCGCGCCGTTGTCGGCGTGCCGCCCACGGAGAGC
>DATFZR010000398.1:0-3913 GCA_035314265.1 Candidatus Acidiferrales bacterium | reverse complement strand
TCGCCGTAGGCGGAGGAAGAAGCGGCGAAGACGACGCGGCGGGCCTTTGCGTCGCGCGCGGCCACCAGGACGTTGAGCGTGCCGTCTATGTTGACGCGGTTCGATTCGATGGGTTCGGCCACGGACAGCGGGACGGACGTGCGCGCGGCCAGGTGGATGACGGACTCCGCGCCCCGGAAGGATTTGTGGAGGGTGTCGAGGTCGGTGATGCTGTGGCGGGCGATTTCAAGCGCGCCCTTGATGCCTGCCAAATTCGCTTCGTCGCCGCTCGTGAAATCATCGACCACGGTGACGCTGGCGCCGCGCCGGAGCAACTCTTCCACCACGTGGGAACCGATGAACCCGGCTCCTCCTGTAACCACCACACGCATAAACGGCCTCGCCTCGATTCGGTATGGAAAATTAGCGCGCGGGGAATCCGCGGGCTGCGGGGAGCGGGCCGCATCCTAAAGGAGGGGCGCCGCAAGGTCTGGTAGGCCGGATCCGCAGCCGTTTTAGGCGGCTCGCTTTCCCTAAGGAATGACTATATCCTGTGACCGCAGGCGCTACAAGGCGCGGGGCGATTTCGCTCGATTCCACGGCGCGAACCGGCGGCCTGCGGCCGACGGCTTTCTCGCACCAATGGAACGATTCCCAAGAAGACTGAGGGTTACGGGTTGGGCGGACTTGCGCGTGTGGGCGGCGGCCGCGGCGCTCGTGGTGTTTGCGTTTGCCGCCGGGGCGAGCGGGCTGGGCGGGTGGAACCAGGGGCGCGGCAAAACTCCTCCTGCTGCCCCGCCCGCGCCGGTCGCTGTGCCGTTTGCGCCGGGGGAACGGCTCGAGTACGCGGCGTCGTGGAACGGCACGGTTACCGCGGCCACCTTCAAGCTGGCGGTGGTGGAGCGGCGCGACTTCTTCGGCAGGATGGCGTGGCACTTCCAGGCCCAGGCGAAAACCATCGATCCCGTGCGGATGATTTTTACCCTCGACGACCAGTTCGATTCCTATACGGACGCGATCACGCTGGAGAGCCGGCAATACGAGGCGTACATCCGGGAGCAGTCCAAGCACGACGACCTCGTGGTCCCCATGTCTGTGAAGCCCGACGCGAGCCGCGGGAACGCGCACGTCTATCTGGTGCTGGCGGGGACGCAGGACCCCCTGGGCCTGATGTACCGGCTGCGCGCGCAGGACTGGAAGAAAGAGCCCACGCTGCGGCTGCCGGTGTTCGACGGGAAGAAATTCTACGAGGTGGAGGCCACGCGGGAATCGTCGGGCGCGGCGCTGGCCGTGGCGGGCGGAAACTTTGTGGTCACGCGCGTGGCGCTGAAGGTGTCTCAGGGCGGGCAGGAAGTGGCCAACCTGAAGGTGCGGATCAGCTTCAGCGAGGATGCGGCGCGGGTGCCGGTGCTGTTTGAGGCGGAGGCGCCGTTTGGGACCGTACGGGCTGAGCTTACTGCAAAGTGACCCTTCTTCCGGTTCAGCGCCCCCGCCGCTGGCACCCGTCCTGCATGCGTCTCGGCGCCCTCTGCGCCTCAGCCCGTTGTCCTTTACCCCGGCCTTCTCCGTGCTCCTCCGTGCCTCCGCTCCTCTGCGGTAGATTTTTCTCCTCCTCGTCCCGCTGGTCCTCTCCAGCTGGCCACTGACCACTGGCCACTCGCCACTGCTCTCGCAAGCCACTCACCACCGCCCTTGCAGCCCCTCCCCCTCCGCCAGCTTCGCCTGGTTCCGGTCAAACGTGTAAAAGGTCTCCGCCTGATGCACCAGCGCCGCCGCCACGTGCAGCACGTCCAGCGCGCGCGTCCCCAGCCGCGGCGTCTGCTTCCGCGAAAGCAGCATGGCCTTCTCGAACACGCCCCGCGACAACGGCTTCAACTGGAAGATTCCCTCCGCCACGTCGCCCCGGAACATCGCCTGCGCCGCGTGCACCTGCTCGGCGCCAAGTTCCCTCCGAAATACCCGCAGATACAGCGCATTCGTCAGCTCCACTTCGCCCAGCGCAGTCAGCAGGATGGGCAACCGCGCGCGCTTCATCACTCCGGCGGCCTGCGGAGAATTCGCATCCGGCAGGTACAGCGAGGCCAGAAAGCTGGTGTCCGCGTATCCGCTCACATGCGGCTCCGCTCTGCAGCAATCAGTTTCGCCGCAGTCACCTTCAGCCGTTTCTTCCCGTAGACATGTTCCAGCCGCGCCAGAAAGTCAGGCCGCTGGCCCGGAGCGGCCGGCGGCGAGGCCACCAGCCGCGCGATCACCCGTTTGCGCTTCGTAATTTCGATCGGCTCCCCCTCGCGGAGCAATTCCTCCACGTCCCGGAACCGGTACCGCAGGTCGCGCACGCTGGCTCTCTTCATGTGATGCATTTTAGCGTCACATAAAGCCAGGCGCAAGGCCCCGTCGCCATCCGTTTTTCAGGTTCAGCGCGAGCCTGCCGCCGGTCGAACCGCCCGTTCCTGCCTCCCCTGGGGTAGATTTTTCTCTTCTCCTCTCCCGCGGACCCCGCTGGCCATCGAAGATCCCGATTCCGTCGGGCTGGCCACTCCTCCTAGTTAGCTCCGCGCTCCTCCGTGCACTCCGTGTCTCCGTGGTAGCTTTTCTCCTCTCCCGCTGGCCACTGACCACTGGCCACTCGCCACTGCCCCATAGATCCTAACTTGACACTATTACCCCCGTGATCAACGATCCACCCCGGCAGTCCGAAACGTCGGGCCGATCTGCTCCCGACGCACCGCACCGAGGCCAATCAGAAACGTGTCCAAACGCCTCCCCAATAACGAGCAAGCTTCTCCCTCCTCGCTAGCCATCGAAGATCCCGATTCCATCGGGACTAGCCACCAGCCACTAGTTCACCCTGAGAGCGGCCGAAGGGCCACCGCTGTTCTCCCCGAACCCGTCTTCCACGACAAAAAACACGCCATCAAAATCTTCCAGGGCGACTGCCTCGATATCCTCGCCGCCATTCCAGAGGCCTGTATCGACCTCATCTTCGCCGACCCGCCCTACTTCCTCTCCAACAACGGCATCACCTGCCACGCCGGCAAGATGGTCAGCGTCAACAAAGGCGATTGGGACCGCTCCCGCGGACCCGACGCCAATCACGAATTCAACCGCGCCTGGCTCGCCGCTTGCCAGCGCGTCCTGAAGCCCAACGGCACCATCTGGGTCAGCGGCACCAGCCACGTCATCCATTCCGTAGGCTTCGCCATGCAGCAGCTCGGCTTCAAGCTCCTCAGCACGAAGCGGTAAGAGCAAACATGTTTTCAATTACAAGCTGATGAAGGAAATCAACGGAGGCAAACAAATGAAAAGCGTGTGGGAGGTCTATCCCCCAGCGCGCGAGGAGAAGCGCTTCGGAAAGCATCCCACGCAGAAGCCGGTGGCTCTGCTCGAACGCATTCTTCAGGCAGCCTCGAATCCCGGCGACCTCGTCCTCGACCCATTCATGGGCAGCGGCACGACCCTCCTCACTGCCTTCCGCCTCCGCCGCCGCGCCATGGGTTGTGACCTCAGCCTCGAATGGCGCGACCTTTCCATCCGCCGCATCTGTTCCGATCTGGTACAGGTCGAAGTTTCCGTTTCCACCCTCGATCTTTCACTTGATCTGTTTCCCGATCCTATGGATCGATCGAGTAGCGCGATTTCTTCCCAACGAATCCGCGCAGACGAAATGTCTGACGGCACCAAACTCGTTCAGCAGGACCGCCGCTTCTATTTCATCGGCCGCGCCCAGCGGGAAGTCATCTTTTCAGTTTTCGCAGTGTCTCTCGATGAGGCCATTCAACGATTCCGCGCCTCAGGGCATTCAGTGTCGGAGGCAATCTTCATCATCAAGACCGACACCGAGATTTACCTGACATGATGGACTTCGACCCCTTGGTCTTCTGCAGGGGAATCCCCATCAACAATTGCACTTTGATTGTTTCACGCAAGCTCGCCT
>DATFZR010000397.1:0-2942 GCA_035314265.1 Candidatus Acidiferrales bacterium | reverse complement strand
GCACATCCCGCGATGGCCAGCCACCATCGCGGGCCGCGCGCAGGCCGCGCGCGGCCAACCGGCAGCGCGCCGCGCCACAACAACGCAGCGAGCAACGCAAATGCGGTAACGGCAGCGCCGATCAGCCATCCCGGCGGTCCCGGAATGCGATACGAGAGACGCGGCAGCGCCGCAAACCATCCGACCGAGCCCACCAACATCCTCACCAGCCCTGCCAGCAGAGCCGCCAGTGGCGTTGCCAGCGTGAGCGCCACGCTGCCCAATAGCAGGCACAGGAACCCGACCGGCACAATCACCGCCGTCAGCATTACCGCGGGAAGATTTGCCAGCGGTCCCGCCAGCGCCACGCGGTGGAAATAGAGCGCCAGCAGCGGCAGCAACGCCACCTGAATCGCCAGGGAGATTGCGATCAGGTCCCACAGCGCCAGGCCGAACCGCAGCGGAGACGTGTAAATAGCCAGCGCGTAAGGAGCCAGACGCGCCGGCAGCCGCCACTCCAGCCGGTCGCGCGCTTCCTCGCGCATCAGCATCCGCAATTGGCCGAGAGCGGGAGAAAAGAGGGGATCGATCGTGTCGTCGCTCAAATGCGCCAGCGCGCCTCGGATTCGCGCCGTGCTGCCCTGCGCCAGCGGGATTCCCAGCGCGCCGATGGACGCCACGGCGGCTATGGAGAGTTGAAAGCTCGGATCAAACAACGCCGCCGGATTCGCGCAAAGAATTGCGGCCGCCGCCAGCGCCACGCCGTTCAGAACCGCTGCCCGCCGGTAGAAAAACATGGCCCCGAGCACGGCCGCAGCCATCAGCGCGGCGCGCAGGATGGGCGGGCGCTCCTCCACCACGAGCACGTAGAAGGCGAGCGCCGCCAGCGTCACGAGCACGGTCGCTTCCACCGGCAGCCGCACGCGCCTCGCCGCCCAGAAAATAAAAGCAGCCAGCGCGGCCACATGCAGCCCGGCCACCACCAGCACGTGATACACGCCCGTCTGCTGGAATTTCTCCGAAACAGGATGCTCCAGGAATCCCCGGTCGCCCAGCAGCATGGCCCGCAGCACCGCGTTCGCGTCCGGCGAGTTGGGGAAGAGCGCGTCGAGCGTCCCGAGCAGGTGATTGCGCAACCGCGCGAAGCGGTCTGCCAATCGCGGCGCCGGCGTCTCCAGCACGGTCACCAGGCTGCCGTCGCGCAGCGAGCCCATCACGTGAATGCCCTGGCGTTCGAGGGCGGCGCGCTCGTCAAATGCGCCCGGGTCCTGATAGTTGCGCGGCACGCGCGCGCGAACGAGCAGCTCTACGCGGTCGCCGGGCCGGGCGGCAGGAGGTTCCACCCATTCTCGCCCAGGAAATTCGCCGAGCGTAGCGCGCAGCCCACCGCTGACCGGTACACTCTGGCCCGCTGCGACAACCTCCTCCAGGTCCACGTCGTAGCGCAGGCCCGATGGCAGCCGCGATGGCCCCTGGCGCAGGCGGCCCCGCCAGCGCAACGGCTCGTGCGCATCCACGCGCCCGGAGGCGAGCACCGCCGCCGCATTGTCCCCCGGCACGCCACGCGTTTGCAGTTCCGCGGCCAGCGCGCCCAGCACCAACCACGCCGCCAGACTCACGGCCCATGCCGCGCCCGTCCACCGCCCGCCGCGCCGCGCGAGCAACAGAGCCAGCAGCGCCGCCGCGATAAACAGGCCCGCCGAAGCCATCGGCGACACCGGCGCTGCATGCGCCACCAGGACGCCCAGCGCGAGTGCGATGGCCGGCCACAGCGCGGGCAACCGCATCAGGCACGCTCTCTTCGGCGCAGCCGAACCAGGGTTTCCATGTGAAAGCTCTGCGGGAAGAGGTCGAACAATTCAACCGCCGTTACTTCGTAGGCCTCGGACAGTCCCTTCAAATCGCGCGCCAGCGTTGCCGGGTCGCACGACACGTAGCGGATTTCCGGCGCGCCCGACGCTGCCAGCCGTTCCCGCACTGCGTCCGACATCCCCGCGCGCGGGGGATCGAGCAGGATGAAGTCAGCCCGCTCCCGGAATCGCGGGAGAAAATCTTCCGCGTCATGCGTGCGCGCCTCCACCCGGCCGCGTCCCCGCGCGGCCGTCTGGATGTTTTCTTCCAGGTCGCGCGTCGCCGCGGGATTTCCCTCCACCGCCAGTACGCGTTCGAAAGTCTCCGCCAGCGGAAGGGAAAAGAAGCCCACGCCCGCGTAGAGGTCCAGCGCCAGTCGGCCGCCGGCGTCTGCGGTCGCGCGCCGCCCCAGCGCCTCCACCAGAAAACGGTTCACCTGGAAGAAGGAAAGGTGGCCAACGCGGTAACTCCGCTCGCCCACGCGATAGCGCAAATATCCCGGTCCCATCAGCTCAAAGCGATCGCGGCTCGCATCATGCAGTAGCAGGCTTTCGATGGCCGGAACGGCTTCCTTCAGGCGTCCACCCAGCTCCTCCACGGTTTTCCCGCTCAGATTTGAAAACGACGCGCCAAGCAGCAGTCGTTCATCATCGCCGTCCGCAAACGCCTCCACCTCCACCAGCGTCGTCGGGATTTCGCCCCGCTCCAGCAGGCCGCGCACACGCGCCAGCGTATCCTCGAGCTTCGGGCTGAGGATTGCACACTGGTCCACCGCGCACAGCGTGTGGGAACCGGCCTCCAGGTAACCGATTTCAACTCCATCGCCGCCCGTGTAGCGCACCTTCCATTGCGCACGATTGCGGTAACCGAACGGCGGCGATGCGTGCACCTCCACCGGCCCCTCCCAGCGGACGCCGCCCAGCCGCGACAGCGTCTCCACCAGGATTTCCTTCTTGTAACCGAGCTGCGCTTCGTAGGGCAGGTGCTGGTAATGGCAGCCACCACATCGCATAAAGTAAGGACACCGTGGCGTCACGCGCCCCGGCGAAGCCTCCACGATCGTTTCCACCCGTCCGCGCGCGAATTTCTTCCGCTGCGCTTCGAGGCGCAGC
>DATFZR010000396.1:0-2898 GCA_035314265.1 Candidatus Acidiferrales bacterium | reverse complement strand
GGCTCATGAACAATTGGTGGCGCCGCAGGTGGCGCTGCGGCCGGCGCTGCCGGCGGCGCGACAGGCGCTACGGGCGCAGGGCGAGCTGGCGGCACGCGCGCCGGCTCTGCCACAGGTGCTTCCACAGCCGCCATGCTGGCCAGATACGCTTCCGATGCCCCCGAACGCGCGGGCTGCAGCGATGCAGTCAGCAGCCGCGAGAGCACATCGAGCATGGACGTGAGGGAAGCAGAGGCCGTCTGCGCACGCAGCATAGACGGCAACATGTTGGCGTTGCGCGAGCTTCCGCAGGCGGCAACGAAATCCTCGATCGCCTGTCCCAGCTCCTTGGCGGTGTGCTGGACGAGCGCGAGGTTATCCCGAACGGCCCGTGATACGGCCTGTTCGAGCGGCGTAGATTCCTTTGAGCGCGAGGCTGGGTCCATCGGGCGTAATCCGCACTGAGATTATTGGAATCAGTTCGTCAGATTGTCAACCAACCTTGGAGCCGGGGTTGCCCAGTGGGCATCTTGCAGGGTTCCACGGCCTACCTGCCCGGCGCCTTGGCAGGGGCTGCGCCCGAGGCGGGAGCCGGCGCCGGCGGCGTAAAAGCCGCCTGGACCGTCTTTTCGATGGCCTCTTCCAGCCGCTCTTCGTGCTTCAAAAAGTCCCCGCCCAGGTCCTTCTGATTGAAAAACAGCAGCTCGCCCGTGCGCGGCCGGATCACCCCGATATGCAGAACCAGGCCTTCGCCCGGCACATTTCCGCTCGCGCTGCCCAGCGCACCCATGGCTTTTTCGCCCTTCGTCTTGATGTTCCCGTCCGCGCACACCAGGATCAGCGCGTCCACCTCGAGCTTCTTGATCGCCTCCTGCTCATCGCCCAGATGGAATGAATCGAGCAAATCCGCTTCCCGGCGCGGCTTCGTCCACTTGGTCACCAGCTCTCGAAAGTGCGTGCCGGCCGCAACCACCGCATCCAGCCGCTCGACCGTTGATTCGCCTTCGCCCAGGCAGACAGGGAAATCCCTCACTTCCACTTTTCGTTCTTCGAACGCCTGCTCGAACGCGCCGCAGATGGTTCTGCGCACGTGGTCGGCGGTGCCGGAGAGTTCCCTGCCGCTCGTGGTGCTCCACTGGTCCACGTGAACGTCGGGAGGCAGCAGCATCACGCGGGTCGCGCCCGCCAGCACCTCGGCCTGTTTCCCGCGCCACGGAAGCTTCTGCGCCTGAACCGAGACCTGGATCAGCAGAGAGAGCGCCACAACGCGAATCGTCCATGCGCGAGCCTTCGTCATTGGTTTGTTTCCTACGGGCCGCCCCCTCGCCTTGCTGGCCTCATCTTATACCGGCTGCGGCCGGTGGGGTATCATTCGCTCCTGGCGCTCATAGCTGACCCTGTGGCCCCGAAGAACATACTCGACCTCCTCGCGGGAGCGGACCGGCGAACCATCGGGCGCGCCGACCAGGTAGCAAGGCTCGTCGGCAAAAATCTCGCCCTCTTTCCAAAGCTGATTGCCGGCCTGTGGTCCGAAGACCCCGTAATTCGTATGCGCGCGGCAGACGCCGTCGAGAAAATCACCCGCACGGCCCCCGCACAGCTCCAGCGCTACAAAAAGGAACTGCTCGGCCTGATGGCAGAGGCAGACCAGCAGGAACTCCGCTGGCATCTCGCCGTCATGGTTCCGCGCCTTTCGCTCAAACCCGCGGAACGCCGGCGCGCCGCCGAGCTGCTGAGCGGCTACCTCGAGGACCGCAGCTCCATCGTCCGAACCTTTGCCCTACAAGGGCTCGCTGACCTGGCGCAGCAGGAGCCGTCCATGCGCGCCACGGTCACCGATCTCCTCCGCGAGTCCGTCCGCAGCGGCACGCCCGCGATGCGGGCCCGCAGCCGCAAGCTGCTGCTCCAACTCGAACGCGACTGACCACTCCTGCCACCTCGGCCTGTTCAGGGCGCCCTTTCCGTGGAACTAAGCGCCGGACTCTCGCGTATCACCTGGCAGGGAAATAGCGCGCTTAACAAATTCCGGGTATTCCGGGGGCGTATGAACGGCTTCTGGCAAGACGTGCGTTTCGGGCTGCGGGTACTCACCAAGAATCCCGGCTTCACCGCCGTCGCCATCCTCACTCTGGCGCTGGGCATTGGCGCAAACAGCGCGCTTTTCTCCGTGGTGAACGGCGTGCTGCTGAAGCCCCTGCCGTTTCCCGAACCGGACCGGTTGTATGCCATCTACTCGTCGTCCCCCACGTTCCAACACAGTTCGATTGCCTACCCCAACTTCCTCGACTGGCAGAAGCAGAACCGCTCGTTCTCCGCACTGGGAGCTTTTCGCAGCGCCAACTACAACCTGACGGGCTCGGGAGAACCCGAACGCCTGCACGCCCACATGATTTCCGCTGACTTCTTTCCGGCTCTCGGAATCAACCCCATGCTGGGCCGCAACTTCACTTCGGAAGAAGATCGCGCGGGCGGGAATCCTGTGGTGGTCCTCGGCGAACGGCTGTGGAAACGTAAATTTGCGTCTTCACCCGGCGTTCTCGGCAAAAGCATCACCCTGAACGCGACGCCGTACACAATTATTGGCGTGGCCCAAAGCCACATCACGGAACTGAGCGACACAGACGTCTACGTCCCCATTGGCCAGTGGACAGACCCCGCCTTCTTGAACCGCCGCATCAGCATGGGTCTGAACGGCTTCGCGCGTTTGAAGCCGGGCGTGACCCTCCCGCAGGCCCAGGCGGACATGGACGCCGTTGCCCACAACCTTGCCGAAGCGTATCCGGACGCCAACAAGGGCCGAGGCATAAGCCTCGTTCCGTTCAAGACCGACGCGGTCGGCGACGTGCAAGCGACGCTGTGGATTCTGATGGGCGCCGTGGGTCTGGTGCTGCTGATTGCTTGCGCCAACGTGGCGAACCT
>DATFZR010000395.1:0-2255 GCA_035314265.1 Candidatus Acidiferrales bacterium | reverse complement strand
CGGCGGGGCACTTGAACATTGGGGATGGAGCCGTGGTGACGGCGCAGAGTGGAGTGGGGGGAGATATTCCGGCGAAGGAGCAGTATTCGGGGTCTCCGGCGATGGAGGGCCGCGTATGGAGGAAATGTGTGGCGGCGTATGGGAGGCTGCCGGAGCTGGTGAGGACGGTTCGGCGGTTGGAGGAGCAGATGGATAAGACGCGTGAGTGAAGAGGAAAAAAAAGAGGAAGAAAAGAAGGAAACGGAAACCGGGTACGGAAATCGGAGGAGGGAGAAACGAGGTGCGGACCCGGTTATGCGCACGGCCAGAAATGGCTGTGCCACGGTTAGAGGGGTTGCTGGTCGGGGGGCAGGGCGCTGGCAATGGCGGCGCGGACTTGGTCGGAGAGTTGTTTGCGGGTGGCGGCGGAGAATTGGGTGACGTCCACCGCGGGATGGAAGACTACCCGGCCGACGCCGGGGCGGATTAGCTGGGCGCCACGCGGGAGCAGGTGCTGCGTGCCGATGACGGTGACGGGGACGACGGGCGCGCCCGATTCGAGGGCCAGCAGAAAGCTGCCGCGCTTGAATTCGCCGAGGCGGCCGTCGCGGCTGCGCGTGCCCTCGGCAAAAATCACGTAGGAGACTCCTTCCTTCATGTACTTCCTGGCGAGGCGGACGCTCGCGCGCGCGGCGGAGGGAACATCGCGCTGGACGGGGATGAAGCGGCCCAGGCGCATGGCGGTGCCCAGGAATGGAATGCGAAACAGCTCGCGCTTGGCGAGCAGGGCGACGCGGCCGGGAATGCGGCCGACCACCAAGGGCGGGTCCACGTTGCTGACGTGGTTGGAGACGAACAGGCAGACGCCCTTGGGGATGTTTTCCACGCCCTCCGCGACGGGCTGGACGCCGGCAATACGGAGCCCGATTTGCGAGCCGCCAATGGAGAAGGGATAGAGGATGCGGACCGAGCCGCTGAGCATGGCTTGCAGGATGAAGAAAGGGCCGAGCAGGACGCCGTAGAGAATCAGGAAGATGGCTGCGGCGAAGGTTCGGATGAACCGGACGACGAGCATCTTCCCTTCCCCCTTTCCGGCGTGCAGACGGCGACGCGCGGAGATTCTAGGACAACGAGGCGGTTGTAGGCGAGATGAGAGAAAAGCAGGTTCCTCGCCCGCTGGAGCGGCCTCGGAATGACCGTGTTGGGTGTGGACCAGGGTTACGCGCGCTACTCGCTGGCGGAGATTGCCTTGCCGCTCAGGATGCCTTCACGGATGGCGCGCGGCAGGCCGGACACCTTCGCGTCGGTGATGCGAACCGTGGACGGGGCGCCTCCGCCGGCGGTGGAGTGCTGGAGCGCGAAGCCGCCGCGGGCCAGGATTTCTTCGAAGGGGATGTCGTCGGTTCCTGCCACGTACTGGTCAAAAAACTCGGTTAGGTTGCGGCCGGCTAGCTCTTCTGCCAGCGCCTGGATGGCGGCAGTGTCTCCGTAGGGCTTGTGCTGCTGGGCGTAACGGACGTTCATGGCGCGGAGCAGGGTGTCCAGGCTCTCGCGGTTGTTGGTGGCCTCGCGCAGCAGGATATCGAGGCAGACGCCGAGGAGTTGGCCCTTGTTGTAGTAGGAGATGCTGAAATCGCGGCCGCGATAGCCCGGGTACTTTTCGAGCCAGGCGGAAATGCTGGCGTCCTCCACGCTCTGGAAGTGGCGTGCAGGGCGCGATTCGAGCTGGTGGATCTCCTCGGCGAGGTCGCGGTAGAAGGCTTCGCGGCTCCACAGGCCGGAGCGGACCATGGTGTAGGCCGCGACGGTACTGGTGACGCCTTCAGCGAACCACAGAGCGTCGGTGGGCTGCTCGCGGGTGTAGTCCACGGGCTCGAGACTCTGCGGGCGTATGCGCAACACATTCCACAGGTGAAAGAACTCGTGGGCCATGTAGGGCGCGGGGTCGAGGCCGGGGGCGAGGGCGATTGCCGTAGAGTTGGGATGTTCCATGCCGCCGCCACCCATCCCCAGGTGCAGCAGGAAAACGTAGCGGGGAAACGGGGCGTCGCCCATCAGGGAGGTCTGTGTTTCAACAATGCGCCGGGCGGCGTCTTCCAAGTGCGCGCGGGACCATGCCGCGGGTATTCCGCCGGGGGATTCTCCCGCATGCAGGACCACGGTGACCGGGCGTCCTGCGATTTGCAGAGTGAAATCCGCGAAGATGCCGACTTCAATGGGGCCCTGAACGAGCGCGTCGTAACTCGGGGCGACGAACGTGCCGGCAGAAGGGCCTG
>DATFZR010000394.1:0-3971 GCA_035314265.1 Candidatus Acidiferrales bacterium | reverse complement strand
GAATCTTTGTGGCCATGAACGCGGAATCCGTGATGGGCGCGATGGGGCGCTCGTCAGACCTGAGCGGGCGCGTGGACCTGTGGCATTGGATCGGCGTGATGATTTTCAAGAAGCCGTTTCTCGGCTACGGCTTTTCCGGTTTCTGGCGGGGCGCGTCGGACAATTCAACGACCGTGGAGACGCACATCGGCTGGTCGCCCATGTACTCGCACAACGGGTATTTGGAGATCCTGCTGAGCCTCGGCTTTATCGGGCTTCTTCTGTTTGCGTGGATGGCCGTTACAGGCTTGCGGCGCGCGCTGATTCTTGCCAGGTCTGCTGAGGACATCCAGGACCTGTGGCCGCTCGCTTTCCTGGTGTTCTTCCTGATTCATAACATGGGGGAATGCTCGATCCTGTGGCAGAACTCGCTCGAATGGGCGCTGTGCGTGGCGACGGTGGCCGGCGCCGATCCGCGGCTTCGCTTGATGCTCGCGCCGGCGGCGGACGAGATGCTTTCCGCTCCAGACGTCTCACCGGAGTATGCCTAGATGCCGGCTCTGTTGCAGCAAACGCGCGGCGCGGTGCGAGTGGGCGTGTGTGTGCCGACGTTCAAACGGCCGTATCTGCTGCGCCAGTTGCTTGAGGGCCTGGCCGTGCTGACCTTCCACCGTGCTCCACAGCCAGAGATTGTGGTGATTGTGGTGGACAACGATGCGGAGCGTTCGGCGGAGGAAGTCTGCCGGAGCGTCGCGGTGCCGTGGGAGATGAAATACGTGGCCGAGCCTCGCCGCGGTATTGCGCAGGCGAGGAATCGCGCCGTCCGCGCAGCCGCCGATGCGGATTTCATCGCTTTTATCGATGACGACGAGATTCCCGCGCCGGGCTGGCTGGACGAGTTGCTCTCGACGCAGGCGGCGTATGCCGCGGACGTGGTCTGCGGACCGGTGGTGCCGCGCTACGCTGCCGGCGTGCCTGAATGGGTGAAGACGGGAGGATTCTTCGACCGTCCGATCCCCGCAGCGGGTGAAACACCGGACGTCTGCCGCACGGGCAACGTGCTGATCCGCGGCGGCGTGTTTGCGTATGTGGAGCCATTCGACGAACGGTTCGGGCTGACGGGCGGAGAGGATACGGAGTTCTTTTTCCGCGTGCGCGCGGCGGGTTTCGCGATTGTGTCGTCGGACTCGGCGGTGGTGCATGAAGTGGTGCCGCCATCGCGCGCCAACCTGCCGTGGGTGCTGCGGCGCGCGTACCAGTCCGGCAATTCCTGGGTGCTGTGCGAATCGTCGCGGGATGGTCGGCTCTCCACGCGGATCATCCGCGCGGGGAAGGCTTGCGGGCGAATCGCGCAGGGCGCGCTTTTTGCGTGTGTTTCGCCGCTGTTTGGATGGGCCGCGTTTGCGCGAGCGCTGAAGAACCTGTGTCTCGGCGCGGGCATGCTCGCGGCGCTGGCGGGGCAGAAGTATCAGGCGTATCAATCGGCCGGCGCGAACCCGGCGCAATCGTGAAAGCGATGATGAAAGCGACATTCAGAAGGGCAATCAAAGCGGTGGCCCGCTTCCTGCTGAGCGCGATTCCCGTGTTCGCGTTGGTTACTCTGCTTCATGCGCAGCCGGCTGGCACCATGCACCTTGTGGCGCCACCAGAACCTGTTCCTGCGGACTTTTTCGGCATGCACATTCACCGGGTCGCTGACGCGACGCCGTGGCCAATGGTTGCCGTGCCGGCCTGGCGCCTGTGGGACGCGCACGCGGCGTGGCCCGATCTCGAGCCGGTGAAGGGCCGGTGGATGTTCAACGCGCTGGACAAATACCTGGCGCTGGCAGCGGAGCACCATACCCGCGTGCTCCTGCCACTGGGGCTTTCTCCGCAATGGGCCTCGGCGCGTCCTGAAGAAAACTCCGTATACCACCCCGGATATGCCGCGGAACCGCGAGATATGGAGGACTGGCGCAATTACGTGACGGCCGTGGCGACGCATTGCAAGGGACGCGTGGCCGCTTACGAGATCTGGAACGAGCCGAATGAGAAGGGCTTCTGGACCGGCGATACGGATCGAATGGTGGCACTGACGCGGGAAGCCGCGGCAATCGTCCACAAAATTGACCCGCACGCGCTGGTCGTTTCTCCGTCGGCAACGATGAACGCCGGGGTGGATTGGCTGACGCAATTCCTGCGGCAGGGCGGCGGGCAGTATGTGGATGCGATCGGATTTCATTTTTACGTAGCGCCGCGGCCGCCGGAGGCCATGGTGCCGCTCATCCAGCGCGTCAAGCAGGTGATGGAAGATGCCGGCGTGGGAGAGAAGCCGCTGTGGAATACAGAAACGGGCTGGATGGCGCCAAAACCGTTTCCTTCTGAAGATCTCGGCGCCGCGTATCTGGCCCGGGCGTTCATTCTGAATTGGGCCGCGGGCGCACGCGCGTTCTATTGGTATGCGTGGGACAACCACACGTGGGTTTCACTGCAAACCACGGAAGCGGACAGCCGGACGCTGCGGCCCGCGGGCCGCGCCTACAAGGTGATCCAGGAATGGATGGCCGGCGCCGCGCTGAGCGGCTGCAATCAGGACGCGGAGCACACCTGGACGTGCCAGTTGACTCGCGCGGGCGTTACGCGCTGGATCGTCTGGAATGAACTGGGAGACCGGAGCTTCCAGATACCTGCCGCATGGCACGCCAGAACTGCAACGCCTCTGCTTGGCGAGCCGCAGGCGATACAGGGAGCGAAGCTGGAAATCGGGCAGGCGCCCGTGCTCGTTGCCGGATGACCTTGCGGGCCGTTCGCTGATGGAATCCTCCATGCGCTATCGCGCCGATATCGACGGCCTGCGGGCCGTGGCCGTGCTGTCTGTGCTTGGCTTTCACCTGCGGATCGGCATGTTTCGCGGCGGCTTTGTTGGCGTGGATATTTTCTTTGTGATCTCGGGCTACCTGATTGGCTCCATCATTTTGCACGACCTTGCCGCGGGCAGATTTTCCTTCGGCAGGTTTTATGAGCGCCGCGTGCGGCGCATCATCCCGGCGCTGCTCGCCGCGCTGGCGGTAACGGCCGTTCTCGCCTACGTGTACTTCCTTCCCGGAGAGCTGGTGGCGTTTGCAAAATCGCTGCTGGCAGCCGTGCTTTCTGCGTCCAACTTTTATTTCTGGACGCAGTCGAGCTACTTCAGCGCTCCGGCGGAGATGAAGCCTTTGTTGCATACGTGGTCGCTGGGAGTGGAAGAGCAATTCTACGTGTGCCTGCCGATTTTCCTTTTTCTGGCGCATCGCTATTTCCCGCGCAGGTTGCGGCTTTCCGTGGTTCTTGTGGCGCTGGCTTCCTTTGTGCTGAGCGCCGTGGGCGCTTTCCGCGCGCCGGCGTCCACGTTTTATTTGCTGCACACCAGGGCGTGGGAGCTGCTCGTTGGGGTGCTGATCGCGCTGGAGGTCTTTCCCGAGATATCCAGTCCGCTTGCGCGCAATCTGGCCGCCGGCGGCGGGCTCGCGCTGATTTCCGCGTCGGTGCTGCGCTATTCCCCCGCGCTTCCCTTCCCGGGGATCGCGGCTCTGGCCCCCTGCGCCGGCGCTGCGCTTGTAATTTTGTCCGGGCGAACGGGAACCTCTGCGGTGGGGCGGCTGCTTTCGCTGAGGCCCGTGGTTTTCGTCGGGCTGATCTCCTATTCGCTCTATCTGTGGCACTGGCCGATCATTGTGTTTCAGGGAATGGAATCGGTCACGGCCAGCGGCCTTTCTGCAAGAGCGGCAAAGCTGATTTCCATCGCCGTTTCATTCGCGGTCGCCACACTCTCTTGGAAGTTTGTGGAGATGCCGTTCCGCCAGAGCGGCGTGCGTCTTTCCAGGCCAGCGCTTTTCAAACTGGCGTCTACTGCGGCTGCGCTTGTGGCTGCGATTGGTCTGGCCACGATTCTTTCCGGCGGAATGCCGTCGCGCTATCCCTCGAACGCCATACGAGTCGCCGCGTATGTAGACTACGACTCCGCAGGATACTTT
>DATFZR010000393.1:0-3576 GCA_035314265.1 Candidatus Acidiferrales bacterium | reverse complement strand
GAGCACCGGCCCAACTTCTATACGGTCGGCGACCAGAATCGCCGGATTTACTTCTACATTTCGCCGGTCAGCGCCAAGGTGTGGGTGCTCGATTCGCACGTGGCCGGCGCCGCGGCTGCCGCCGCGGGCAAATCCGCAGCTTGATGCGGACCTGCTCCGCTCCTTCGTTCTGCTGCACCACACTTTCATCCTGTTCTTGCCGATCGAGACAATCGGGGAGGGCGCTTACGCACGCGCGGCTCGCAGCAGGCCGCGCGGCCGGTTCGTCAGGGCGAGATTTCTTCCGCGGTAAAATTCAATTGGCCCAGGAAGTAGGACTCGAACTTGAAGACCGCCGGCGAGCGGCTGGAGCGCACGTAAACGAAATCGCCGTCCGCGGCGCTCACCTCCACGGTGGTGACGCCGCCAGTCTTCTCCTTCAGCTTGAGCTCCACCAGGGGCTTGGCCAGCTTCGCGGCGACGCTCGCGCTGGGCGGCTCCAGCACTTCCAGCGCGCGTGAATTCGTGAGCGGGTCGAAGATGCGCGCCACAGTCACTTCCTTGCCCTTGCGGGCGGCCGGCTCGTCCACCAGCCATTTTCCGGCGGCGGAGAGGGTGGCGCTCATCGTTTGCTTCTCGTTGCGCACGGTGAATTGCGAGAAATCGCCGGCCGCGGCGCGCAGCACGCGCTTGTCGTGCAGGCTGGTGAAGGTGGCGTCGAGGAATTTCTTCGGCACCGCATCCTCGATGCGGAACACCAGGGGGCGCGAGGCGTCGCGGGCAAAGTACTTGCCGCCGTCGTTTTTTCCCACCAGCAGGGTGGCCTCGGCGCCCTGCTCGTTGCGGACGTGAATGGTGAGCTGGGGCAGTGAAAACCCGTAGCGGGCGGCCGCCGCCGGGGAATCCTGGAAGTTCTCTTCCACCACGTCGGTAAACCGCGCGCCGGCCAGGGTGTTGGAAAGATTTTCCTCTTCCTGGCCGTCTGCCGGGGCGCTGCGCGGTTCGGCCAGGTCCCACGACACGCCTTTTTTCTCGAGCCGGAACTTCGTTTTGGGGGTGTGGAAGTCCAACTCGACGAGCGACCAGGCGCCCAGATCGACGAGCGAGCGGTCGCGCAACTCATTCACCGGGCGCGCCACTTCCGTGAGCACGCTGTTCGGCACCAGCAGCACATCCTTGGCGCCGGCTTCCCGGGCGTAGACGTTCATATCGGAAAAATCCCTGCCGCCCAGCTCCAGCTTCTGGGTTTGCCCGCTTTTCAGGTGGATTTCAACGGTGGCTTCGGGGGGCGCCAGGCCGAATTCCTTCATGCGCGCGGGATCGGCGGGAAGGCTGCGCGCGGAGGCGATGCGCGCCAGCGTGCCCGCCAGCGATTCCGCCACCATGCGGTCGGCGCGCGCGGGCACCGGCGAGGTGAGCTTCCAGCCGTCGTCGCCGCGCTCAAGGGCGGTCGTGGGGGCGCCTTCGCCCGCGCGCGTCACGCGGATGGAAGTGACGTCGTCGCCCGAGAACGTGTAGAGCGGCTTCGGGGCGTCTTCAGCGGGCTTTTCCGTGGCGTGCCGGAATTCCGAATAATAAACGTATCCGCCGATCGCGGCAGCCAGCAGGAGAAAAACCAGCGTGGTCTTTTTCATGACCGTGCAGCTCTAGCGCCGCTTCAACCACACGACCAGCCCGGTCACCAGCACCGCGCCGGGCAGGATGGCCAGCGAGAAAAAGTAGAATATTCTTTCCTGGGCCTGGGTGAACGTGATCCTGCGGTTCGTGCGGGGCTTGGGCCGGATGGAAATCAGGCTCTCATCCTGCGCCAGCCAGTTCACCGCGTTTTCAAACAGGTCGCCGTTGCTCTGCAGTCCCATGTAGGCATTGGCGGCAAACGCGGAGTTGCCGATCACCACCAGCCGCGCGGGCTTGGAATCCGTCTTGCGCTCTTCCGCCACGCCCAGGGTGAGCGGGCCGCGCTTATCCTTGGCCTCGTCGTATCGCAGTTCCTTTTGCTTTTCGTCCCAATTGTTCTTGGCAAAGCTACGGTCGGAGGTCTGCAGCAGGTCCGTGACCGGATTCTGCACGCTCTTCTTATCCGCGGCGCCTACGGTGCGGGCGATGGGGAAGAACGTCCTGCGGCCCACGAGCGTTTCCGTAATCGGATGCGTTCCATACTGCATCACCACGGGCACGGCGGCTCCCAGTCCGAACATCTGCCCGGCCCCGCTCACATCCAGCGCCAGATCGTTCGCCAGCGCGATATTCCATTCCGCGAGAAGCGGCTCGAGCTTGGCATCGGTGGCAGGATCGAGCAGCAGCAGGATCTTTCCGCCCGCATCGAGGTATTTCTTCAGCGCGTCGGTCTCCTCGGAGAAGTAGCCGGTCTTGGGGCCCGCCACCACCACCACGTCGCACTCCGCCGGCGTCTGCTTGGCTTGCACCAGGTCCACCGGCTTCACCACATAATTCTCCGCTTCGAGCCCGCGCTGCACCCCGCTGTATCCTTCACCGTCGCTGGCCGTGAGGTTCTTTTCGCCGTGGCCGATGACGAAGCAGACCGTCTTTTGGCGCTCTTGTGTGACTTTCAGGATGGCGCCCGTGAGCGATTGCTCGTCCGTATCCTTCAAATGTTCGGTGCGCGCGCCGCTGACCACCAAAACCTCTCCCATGCGGCGCACGCCATACTGGCGGGCGATGCCGGGCTGTTCCTGGGGGTCAATAAACTGGTAGCTCAGGTGGGGGGAAAGCTTGCCGTACTCCGTCATCGTTTCGGCCAGGGCGTCGCCGCCGGAAGCCTTGTCGAACCGCAGGACCTTCACATCCTGCTTGAGGCCGCCCACAACCTTCTTGGTCTCGTCGGAAAGGGTATAAAGCTGTTCCGGGGTCAAATCCCAGCGCTTGGAGTGCTTGAAGCCCACAAAGTTCAGCGCGCCCAGGATGACCAGGACGGCGAGCACCAGCACCACGGTATTCGTGCCCAGCCTTCCGCCCTTCGAGCCGAAGAACGCGATGATTTCCTTGAAGTTTCCAACCACGGCCACCAGCAGCAGCACGCCGCCTGTAATCAGGATCGCCTTGTCTTTGGTGGTGAGCTCGTTGTAGTAGGCGTAACGGATCAGGCCCGCGGAGGCCAGCGCCCCGCCAAACCAGGCTGCCGTGGAGAAGGAGAAGAAGGCCGCGTTGTCCTTCATCAGGCCCTCCTCCAGCGCATGGAGTCCAGCGAGCGCAGCGTGAGCACGAGCCCCAGAATAATCAGGCTCGCGTAATAGATCAGGTTGGAGCTTTCCACTACCCCGCGGAAGAAATCATTCAAATGCTTCATGATGGAAAGATACTGCGCCACGGAAGCCAGGATGGAGCCCGGGTTGCCGCGAAACACGAAGTCCAGCACCCACAGCATCAGGAATACGAGGAAGGTCCATATGCCCGCGACGATCGAGCTTTCCGTGAGCGACGAAAGAAACTGGCCCACAGCCAGCAACGACGCGCCCAGCAGCAGAATCCCCAGATACCCGCACAGCATCAGCCGCCACGGCGGCACCGGGTCGCTGCCCTTGAACAGGATCACCATCTGCACGGCGGTGGGCAGGATCATCAGCAGAAACAGGCTGA
>DATFZR010000392.1:0-2008 GCA_035314265.1 Candidatus Acidiferrales bacterium | reverse complement strand
CCGCATTCCGCGCTAGTTCCGCGGAGACACCGTTTTGCGCGCGGATCATTGTGAGGCCCTCGAATCCGCATTAGACTTGCCGGACTATGGGGGACCCCAGTCCAAAACGCGCGCTGTTGAGCCGCGTCCGGATTTTATGGCTCGTGCTGGGCGCGTTGCTGCTGGTGAGCCTCGTCCCCATCGTCCTGTTCCAGCGGCAGGTTCTGCAGCTCAGCCAGCAAAAACTGGAAGACACGGAACGCCGGCAGCAGGTGGAGATCACCCGGCTTCTGGCGGAAGAAATTCTCCTCTTTGAAAAGAGCCTCGACCAGCAACTGCAGGACCAAATCAAGATGCTGGAGATGGCCGGCGCTGTCTCCGATGTGAATTCCCAGCAGCATTCCAACGAGGTGACGCAGCGGCTCGAAGAATTCGTCAAGAATAATCCCGACATTCTGTACGCGACGGCGCTGAACATGCAGGCCAAAGGGCCGTGGAGCGGCAACTTCCGCGCCGATCTGGACCCCTTTGTGAGCAAGGCGCTGCAGCGCGGGTTCACCATGGCCGTGCAGGGCGCGAAGTTTTCAAGCGGAGCGCTGGCCGTCGGCGAGGGGAAAGACACGATTTCCGGGCACGTGGTGGCGGTGCCGCTGACATACCAGCAGCAGCCAGCGGGAATGCTGGCCGCGCTCGTCTCGCTGGATCACATCGTGGAGCGCCTGCGGGAAACAAGCGGGCACGGGCGCGAAGTCTACGTGGTGGACTCGGAAGGCCACATCGTGGCCTACCCGGACAAGGCGCGGTGGGTGGCGGGGGCGGATGCGAGCGCTGCCTACTCCATCGTGGCGCAATTCCGCGACCTTCCGCGGGCGCTGAGCATGACGGTTACCTCGAATTTCCCGTCGGATGTGCGCGGCAAGCGCGTGGACATGATGGGCACATTCAGTCCCATACCCGATTTGCGCTGGGCCGTGATCGCGCAACGCAGCCTGGCCGATGCGCAAGCCGATGCGGGATTGCCGGAGCTGAGTCGGCAGGCACTGTGGCTGGCCATACTGCTCACCTTTGCCGCCCTGCTGATCGGGTATTTCTTCGCCGTGGGGATTTCCAATCCGGTGCGCTCGCTCGCAAATTCCACGCGAGCCATCAGCCGGGGCGAGTTCAGCCAGCGCGCTCCCGTGGGCGGCGCGGCGGAAATCAGCGACCTGGCCGAAAACTTCAACATGATGGCCGAAGACATCGAGCGGTACATCGAGCGGCTGAAGCAGGCGGCCGAGGAAAACCGCCAGCTCTTCATCGGTTCGATCCGCATGCTCGCCGCGGCCATCGACGAAAAGGACCCGTACACGCGCGGCCATTCCGGGCGCGTGGCGAAATATTCCATGCTCATCGGCGAGCAGCTTGCGCTGGATGCCGAGATGATCGACAAACTACGCATCTCCGCGCTGCTGCACGACGTGGGCAAAATCGGAATTGACGATCGCGTGCTGAAGAAGCCCGGCGCGCTGACGGACGAAGAGTTCCACATCATGAAGCAGCACCCGGTGAAAGGCGCCAACATCATGCGCCCCGTCGCGCAGCTGAAAGAAATGCTTCCCGGCATCGAACTCCACCACGAGCGCATGGACGGCGCCGGCTACCCCTACGGCCTCCCCGGCGACCAAATTCCCATGATGGCGCGCATCATCGCCGTCGCCGACACCTTCGACGCTATGACCACCAATCGCCCCTACCAGTCCGCCATGGACCTGGAATTCGCGCTAGAACGCATCCGCTCCCTAGCCATCTCGAAATTCGATCCCGCAGTAGTCGCCGCCCTCGACGCCGCCGTAGCCGCCGGCCGCCTCCGCCTAACCGCCGCACTGGTTGAAGTGTAAATTTCTATAACGCGTGCTGATGTCGCAAGCCGTCTCCGAAGCAGCGTGTCTAGCCACTAGCCACTAATCACTAGCCACTGCCCTTATCGCCAACCCGCTTGACCAAATGCACCACCAAGTAACGAATCACGGATCACGAATCACGAGTCACG
>DATFZR010000391.1:0-8685 GCA_035314265.1 Candidatus Acidiferrales bacterium | reverse complement strand
TCTCTTCCTGGGAAGTGGCCGCGTTTGTAAGCGATGGCGGCGCAACGGCAAAGGACATCCGGCGTGCCGTGGTGGTGCGCGCGCTGCTGGCACTGGCGCTGGAGACGCACGTGACGCGCGGAGACCGCGGGCGCCTGGCGGCCGCGCTGACGCTGGCGGCGAACGAAATGAACCGCCTGCAGGGCGCCGTGGAACGCGCCAAGAGCAACAAGCAGACGGAAGGCGCCGTCAACATGGCGATGACGGCCAAGCGGCTGCTCGCGTTTGTGGAGCAGGCCGGCGACCTGCGCGTTTGATTCCTGTGGCGAATACACGAGAGGCCTCTGTGGAGACAAAGAACGTGCTCATCGTCTCGGACGAGCCTGAATTCGGCCGTCAATTGACGGCCCGGTGGCAGACGGAACCCCGCGTGCCGGCGCTCACGCAGGTTTCGAGCGACCTGTGGAATCCGGCAAGCGCGGCGGGTTACGACCTGCTGATTCTGGGGCCGCTGGCGGCGCACCGCCGCCCGGGAATCCTGCAATCGTTTGGGCCCGCGGGCGTGGACGTGCTGCTGGTGGTGGAAAACGATCGCGAGGCGGCGGAGGTGCAGTCTCTCGATCCCGGATGCGTGGTGCTGCTGCGGGAAGGCGAATGGGCCAGCGTGGTGGTGGCCCTTGCCGGGCAGATGGTGCGCCGGATCGCCGCGCAGCGGCGGGCCACGGCCGCGGAAAACGTAACCAAGGTGCTGCAACGCCGCGCAGCGCTCGGCCGCTACATGCTGGAAATGCGGCCAGACCTGAATGACGCGCTTACCTCGGCAATGGGCAATGCGGACCTGCTTCTGCTCGAGTCCGGCGGCATGAAGGCCGAAGCGCTGGACCACGTTCGCACGCTGCACCGCATGGTGCTGAGGCTGAACGAGATGGTGCAGCGGTTCTCGTCGCTGGCGTGCGAACTGCAACTGGCTGAGAAGGCGTCGCAAGGTGAGACGGAAGAGGGCGACGCGGACCTGATGGCTGGAGTGCGAACCCGCGGCCGCCTTCTGTAACTCACTGATACTGAGCCACTTATGAATATCTCAAAAAGAGCCCGAGCCGCCCGACATGGCTGCTGGCTTGCTTTTACTTCTACTGGCGCTGCGCCCGCGTGCGGGCAGGCATGGAAAGGCTAAGGGAACCCGAGCAAATGTCCAACGAGAACAACGAAGCTGCCGCGAGCCAGGAGTTCCTGGTGGTCTCGCCGAGCCAGGAGTCCGTGGCCGTGGCGGAGCCCGTGAACGAAAAGCAGTACTGCGTGTTCCGGTCGGGACGCGAACGATTCTCGCTGACGATTCTGGACGTGGAAGAAGTGGTGGACTGGCCGCGGGTGACGCGCGTGCCGCTGGGCCCGCCGTTTCTGATGGGCGTTTTCAATCTGCGGGGATCGATCGTCGCGGTGATCGACATCGCATTTACAGAAGGACGCCGGCCGGGCCTGCTGCCGAAGCACGTGGTGGTGACCACGATTCGGGTGGAAAACGGCGACGAAGATTTGCGGCTGGGAATCGCTTCCGATGAGGTGATCGGCACGTTCACGCTGGGCCCGGACCACATGCTCGATAACGCGCCCCCTGATGTGCCGCACTGCTGCGGGATGCTGCGTCACGACGACAGGCTGGCGCTGGCGATCGATCTGCAGCGGTTGCTCGAGGTGTATCCGGTTCCGGTGATTTAGAGGTGTTTTCGCGGCGCGGATTGACTGGATGGATGAACGTGATTTGGAGGAAGCCATGAAAGGTCGTTTGACGAATACGGTCTGGACGCTGACGTTCCTGGTGTTCGCCTCGCTGGCCGCGGTGCTGGGACTGGCCTACGGCGCGGGAGCGAGATCGAACGGAGCGGCGCCATTCGACTTCACGGCGCTCTCCAGCACGGCGGCCACGGAGTTGCTTGCCGCCATGGTGCTGTGCCTGGCGACGAGCGTGATTTGCCTGCGGATGCTGGGCTCGCGCTTTCTGGAGCCGGTAAAGGATCTCGCAGACTTCTCCGAGCGCGTGGGCGCGGGAGACAACAAAGCGCGGCTCGATGCCGGATCGAACGACGACTTCTCCTACATCGCCGATAATCTGAACCGCGGCGCGGCGCGCATGGGCAGCGGAGCGAAACCGGAAGGCCTGGAAGGATTGCAGAAGAGCATCTCCGACCTGCTGCAGGTGATCAGCCAGGCGGGGCGCGGCGACCTGACGGTGCGGGCGAGGACGTCGAACGACTCGCTGGGCAACGTGGTGGAATCCGTGAACACGATGCTGGATAACTACACCGCGGTGATCGAGCGGGCGCGCAAATCGGCATTGGACGTGATGGCCAGCGTGAACACCATTCTTCTGGCCGCGGAGGAGATGACCAGCGGCGCCTCGCAGCAGGATCACGAAATCACCAACACGTCTTCCGCCGTGGAAGAGCTGACGGTTTCGATGAAGCAGGTGTCCAACAACGCCGAGGCCTCCGCCGAAGCGGCACGCCGCGCGCTGGACGCCGCGGAGCAGGGCAACCGGGCCGTGCGCGACACGCTGGAAGGCATGCAGCGCATCCGCGCGTCGGTGCAGGCCAGCGCGAAGAAAATCAAATCGCTGGGCGACCGCTCGCTAGAAATCAGCGAAATCATCAACGTGATCAACGACATCACGGAGCAAACCAACCTGCTAGCGCTGAACGCGGCCATCGAAGCGGCGCGCGCGGGCGATGCGGGCCGCGGGTTCGCTGTGGTCGCGGACGAAGTGCGGAAGCTGGCCGAGCACTCACGCAGCGCTACGAAAGACATTGCAGCCCTCATCAAGGCCATCCAGGCGGAGACGAACGAAGCCGTGGTCGTAATGGAAGAAGGCACGCGCGAGGTGGAAGGCGGCGCGAGCCTGGCGGATCAGGCCGGAAAAGCCCTGGAAGCCATCTCCTCCGTGGTGCGGCAGTCGGCGGAGCTGGTGCAGGAGATTTCGCTGGCGTCGAAACAGCAGGTGCGCGGCACGGAAGGCGTGGCGCACGCGATGCAGATCATCTCCAGCATCACCCGGCAGACCTCGCAGGGCTCGCGCCAGACGGTGAGCACGGTAGGGCACCTGGTGAAGCTCTCCGAACACCTGAACGAGGCGCTCTCTCAATTCCGCTGCGCGGCGCGTACGGAAACGGCCGCGGAGGCCGGGATGCACGAACCGGTCGGAGCACATCGCTGACGCAGATCCGCCGGGCCGGCAACTCCCCGGGCCCCGCGCAGACGGGCGCCCGCGCTAGAGCGGGTCTCCAACAAAGGAAAGCCACCGAGCCGTGAGCACGGAACCAGAACTCGACGAACTCCGGGCGCTGGTGGAGCGCCGCGCCGGAATCCATCTGGACGGCACGCGCGACCGCTTTCTCGCGGCGCGCATGCGCGAACACATGGAGAAGCGCGGCATCGCGAGCGCGAGCGAACTGCTTTCACGCGTGCGGGGCTCGAATATCGAGTACGAGGCGTTTCTCGAACAGCTTTTGACGCAGGAGACCTCGTTTTTCCGCTATCCCTCGGTGTTCGGCGCGCTGCGCAATTCGGTGCTGAAGGAAATGCACGCGCGGAAATTCTGGGAGAACCCGCGCACGCTGCGCGTGTGGAGCGCGGGCTGCTCCACGGGAGAAGAGGCGTATTCCATCGCCATCACCGTCGCGGAGACGCTGATGTTCGTGGAAGCCTGGGACATTGAAATCCTGGCCACGGATATCAGCACTTTCGCGTTGCGCCGCGCGGAGCAGGCCGTGTATCCGGGGCGGTCGCTCGCGGTGCTCTCGCCGGAACAGTTGGAAGCGCACTTTACGCGCGCGCCCGGGCCGGACCAGTGGCAGGTGCGGCCGCGCATCCGCCGCCTGGTGCGCGTGGCTCCCATGAACCTGGCCCAGCCCGTCTATGCGGGCCGCATGGACCTGATTTTCTGTATGAACGTGATGATCTACTTCACGGAAGAGCGGCGCATGGCGCTGGTGCGCGGTTTCTACGACATGCTGAATCCCGGCGGATACCTGGTGCTGGGACACGCTGAGTCGCTGGCGAAGTGCCCGTTGAAACTCGAGAGTTTTCTGCACGGCGATTCCCTGCTCTACCGCAAACCGCTGGCGGGCGGGAATGCCGCCGCGCACGCCGTGGCGATGGAGAGGACTTCGTGAGCGCGCCGGAACAACTGACGCTCGAACGGTTCCTCGAGAGCGCCTCGGAGCGCCTGCAATTCCTGCGCGAGTATTCTTCGCTGGTGCAGGAGGCCACGCCGCGCCGGGAAGAAGTGGAACAGCTCTACGAAGCGGCGCACTGGCTGGAGGGGCAGTCCGCGCGGCAGGAGCTTCCGCTGTTCAGCGAAATCGCCGGGCGCATGGCCCACGTGTTTCAGTACGCGTTGCATGCCGACCTCCCGCCGGAAGCGCACGGGCCGCTGGTGGAATTCCTGGCCGACGCGATCACGGTGCTGGAAGGCGACCTGATGCAGGTGTACTCCGACCACACGGAGACGGCGGAGGATGTGGAGACGTTCAAGCGGCGCTATTCCTTCGCGTTCGCGCGGGCTCACGCGGAGGAGCCGGCGGCGCACTCCGTGATGGCCGCGGAGCAGGCGGAGGAGGCCGCGGAGAGTGCCGCTGTTCCCGATGCGGCAGCCGCCGGGAGCGCTGCGGTGGATGCGGAAAGGGCCGCGGAGGCTCTGCCGGAAGATGAAGACGTGCCGGCCGAGGTGCTGGAATTTTTTGTGCCCGAGGCGGAAGAGCATCTGCAGGCGGTGACGGAATGTCTGCTGGCCATCGAATCGGGCGCGACGAGCGACGACGTACACAAACTCTTCCGCGCCATGCACACGGTGAAGGGCTCCGCGGCGCAGGTGGGGCTGCGGCGCGTTTCTGCCGTGGCGCATCGCATGGAAGACCTGGTAGGGCGAATCCGCGACGGGAGCCTGCGCGCCACCTCCGAAGTGGTGGACCTGTGCCTGGAGTCCGTGGACGTACTGAAGAAAACGATTCACCGGCAATGGGCGAGTGAGGAAGCAGCAAAGGCAGGGCTCGAGGCCATCGTTGAGCGGCTGGCGCCTTACGCGCCGCGCGAAGTGGAAGAAGCTACGGTAGCTGCGGCGCCCGTGCAGGAAGACGCGGGCGAACCGGGGCCGGCAGCGGCGCCGGCGCAGTCCCCCATCGAACCGTCCGCGAAGCCTGCCGTGGAGCGGGCATCCTCTGAGCAGCGGCGCGCCGCGGCTGCGGCTTCCGGCGGCAAATCCGTGCGCGTGGCGCTCGACCGGCTGGACCGCATGATGAACGCGGTGGGCGAACTGGTGATCAACCGCACGCGCATGGTCGGCCACATGGCCGAGCTGGAAAAATTGGTGGAAGTGCTGAACTTCTCCAAGTCGCGGCTGGTGGGAAAGATTGACGACTTCCAGGAAAAACACGAATTCCAACTGCTGCGGCGGACGAGCCGGGGAAGCGGCGGCTTCGGCAACGGGAACGGCAGCGGAAATGGCTACGGCAACGGCTCAAACGGAAAAGGCGGCCGGAACGACGCGGGCTCCGCGGGCCGCAACATCCTGGCAGGCGGGCTGGCAGGCGGGCCGGCAAGCGGGATGGACGAGTTCAGCGAGCTGGAGCTCGACCGCTACGACGACTTTAACATCCTCTCGCGCTCGCTCACGGAAATCTCCGCCGACGTGAACGAAGTGCTCACGCAGCTCGACGGTTTTCTGGGGCGCGTGGAAGGCGACATCGGTGAGTTCACCAAACTGGCGCACCACCTGCAGGACGAAATCACGCAGGCGCGCATGGTGCCCATCGGGCACCTGTACACGCGGC
The DNA here is from genome assembly GCA_035314265.1 of Candidatus Acidiferrales bacterium. GTDB lineage: Bacteria > Acidobacteriota > Terriglobia > Acidiferrales > UBA7541 > JOPF136. The sequence continues at coordinate 2,884 of DATFZR010000391.1, read as the reverse complement.
TTTCGCGCACCGTGCGCGAAGCCGGAAAAGAAACCGGGCGGCCGGTGGACTTCGGCCTGGAGGGCGAGGCCACCGAGCTGGACAACAACATCATCCAGCAGCTCGCCGATCCGCTGGTGCACCTGGTGCGCAACGCCGTAGCGCACGGGATTGAAGACGCGGCGGAGCGGCAGGCCGCCGGAAAGCCGGAGCGTGGACGCGTGACGCTGCGCGCGTACCACCGCGGCAATCACATTTTTATCGAGGTGGAAGACGACGGGCGCGGGATTGACTACGAGCGCGTGCGAGAACATGCCGTCGAAGCCAGCCTGGTGTCTCCGGAAGTGGCGCACAAACTCACCGAGCGCGACCTGCGCGAGATCCTGTTCCATCCGGGCTTCTCCACCGCAGACAGCCAGACGGAACTGGCAGGGCGCGGCGTGGGCCTGGACGTGGTGCGCGCCAACGTGGCCGCGCTGAACGGCGAAATTGACGTGCGCTCGGAGCGCGGGGCCGGCTCCTTCTTCGCCCTGAAGGTGCCGCTGACGCTGATCATTTCGCAGGCGCTGTTCGTGCGCTGCTCGACTTCTATTTTTGCCTTCCCGCTCTCGATGGTGGAGGAAATCCGGCGCATCAAGCCGGAAGAAATCGAAGAAGTGGGCGGGAAGCTGTACACGCGCGTGCGCGACCTGATCACGGAAATCGTGCGGCTGGACCGGCAACTCGAACTGCCGCCGCTGGAAGCCGCGAACGGCTACTACCGGCTGGTGCTGGTGCGCGTGGCGAACCGGCAGGTGGGCATCGTTGTGGAAGAAGTTCTGGGCAAAGACGAAATCGTGATCAAGAGCCTGGGCAGCTACCTGCGCCGCGTGAAGCTGTTCCCCGGAGCGACGATCGCGCCGGACGGCAGCCTGATCCTGTTGATTGACCTGAATCGCCTGGTGGAAGCGGCGGCTCCGGAGCGCCGCGCGCTGGGCCCGGCGGCCGCCGGAATCGCGCGTGTGTTCGCACCGGGCGCGGCGGCTGTGGCCGCGGGCGCCATTCCGGGCGAGGCCACAGACACGATTCGTGACGACAAGGTGGTGCTGGTGACGGACGATTCGATCAGCGTGCGCAAATTCGTGGGCCGCATGCTGGAGAAGGCCGGCTATCGGGTGAAGCTGGCCTCAGACGGACTCGAAGCGGCGGAAGTGGCCGCGCAGAGCGGCTGCCACCTGGTGCTGACAGACATCGAAATGCCGCGCATGAACGGCTACGAGCTGATGGCGCACCTGCGGCAGGATCCGGCCACGAAGCGAATCCCGGTGATGGTGCTGACCTCGCGCGCGGGTGCCAAGCACAAGGAGCGCGCGATCAAGGAAGGCGCGGCGGCGTTCCTCACCAAGCCGGTGCAGGAAGAGCAGTTGCTTACTGCCGTCGCGGAGCTGATCGGCGAGTCGTCTTCCGATAAACGCGCGGAGAGCCGCACGTCACGTTTGCTGGCGGTGCGGTAGAAGAACATGAGCGGGAACGGAACACAAATTCGCGTGCTGGTGGTGGACGACTCGGCGTTCATGCGCCGCGTGCTGGGAAACATCATCGGCGGAGACCCGCAGATGACCGTGGTGGGCGTCGCCTCCGACGGGCGCGAAGCGGTGAGGCAGGCGGAATCGCTGCATCCCGACGTGATCACCATGGACATCAACATGCCGGTGATGGACGGCCTGGAAGCCACCGAACACATCATGACGCAGAATCCGCGGCCCATCGTGGTGGTGAGCTCGGAATCGCGGCAGGGCGCCACGGGAACGCTGCGCGCGCTGGAGCTGGGCGCGGTGGATTTTGTGGCCAAGCCGACGGCGGCCATTGACCTGGACATGGGCTCGGTGCGCGAGGAACTGCTGAAGAAAATCCGCATGGCGGCAAAGGTGCGGGTGGTGCGCACGGCGTCGCGCACGAGGGTTTCGATCGATCCATCGGGAACGGGAAAAACGCTGATCCAGCCGGTGCCGTTCCTTCCCTCGGCTGCCGTGTTGCGGGCCTCGGACCGGTTTCCGGTGGTCGTGGTTGCCGCATCCACCGGCGGGCCGGCCACCGTGATGCAGATTCTGCCGAAGCTGCCGAAAGGATTTCCTGCGGCCATCCTGCTGGTGCAGCACATGCCCGCCACGTTCACCGTGCAATACGGGCAGCAGCTCGGCGAACGCGCGGGAATGCGCGTGAAAGAAGCGGCGCTGAACGACGCGCTCGAGCCGGGCACCATCTACGTGTGCCCGGGCTCGCATCACATGCGGATTTCCCCGGCGGGACGCGTCCAACTCGATGATGGCCCGCGAATCTCCGGATACCGCCCCTGCGCGGACGTGACCATGGAATCGGCGGCGGCCTATGCCGGCACGATGGCGATGGGCGTGGTGCTCACGGGAATGGGCGGCGACGCCACGATTGGCGCGCAGGCCATCAAGAAGCGGGGTGGATTCGTGATCGCGCAGGACGAAGCGACCTCCATCATTTTCGGGATGCCCGCGGAGGCCATCAAATCCGGCGCCGTGGACCGCGTGCTGGGCGTAACCGAAATCTGCGCAGGGATCGAGCGCCGCGTGTTTGAGATGCTCGGCCAGCCGCACAGGAAAAAGGCATGAACCGGACGCCGCAGCCTCGGGCCAAGACCACGGCCGCGCCGCGGCAGGAAGCGGTGATCGTGTTTGTGGTGTCGGGAATGGAGTTCGCCATCCCCGCGAATGCCGTGCACGAAATCCGCAGCACAGACAACATAGCGGGCGAGGCCACAGTTGTGGAGCAGCCGGGGATTCCCTGGGTGCGGCACACGGTGGAACGCAGCGGGACGTCGCATTACGTGGTGGGAGTGGGCGCGTTCTTCGGACCGCCGCGCACGCGGCCCTCGCTGGTGCTGCTGCTGCGCGGC
>DATFZR010000390.1:0-8133 GCA_035314265.1 Candidatus Acidiferrales bacterium | reverse complement strand
ATTCGCGGGCGCGGGCGGGCGAGGGGATGGCGGCGAACTTTTTTTCGAGGGCGAGTTCGGCTTGGGAGCCGGCGGCGGAGTAGCCGTGCAGCGTGGCGGGAACGGGTTTGGGGGCGGCGTCTTGGCCGGCGGTGATTTGTGGGCCGGCGAAGAGGAGGAGCGAGGATAGGGCGGTGAGGAGTAGAAGGGCGGTGGCGGTGGGTGCTTGTTTCATTGTGGTCCCCTTGGTGATGGTCGATTCAGTCCTAACGGGGCGCAGCCGTTCCTGCGCCAGGATAAACGAAGAGCGCCTCTACGTGAGAGCAAGCCATTAGCGATCCGAGAGCAGTTGCGCGGCTGCGGCTTCCAGGGCGCGCGCGATCTCCTCGGCTTCGGATTCGCCGAGTGTAAATGGCGGGGCGAGGAGGACGTGGTCGCCGGCGGCGCCATCTATGCAGCCCTGGATGGGATAGACGGCGACGTTGTGTTCCAAGGCGATTTTGCGGACGCGCTCGGCGACGCCTTGCGTGGCGGGAAAGGGGGCGCGTGTTTTGCGGTCGCGGACGAATTCTATGCCGAGAAGGAGGCCGCGGCCGCGAATGTCTCCGACGACGGCCGAGGCGGCGAGTGGTTCGAGGGCGTGGCGCAGAAACTGGCCGGCAGAGGTTACACATTCAAAGAGTTTTTCGCGTTCGAGAATGTCGAGGACGGCGTGGGCGGCGGCCATGGAGACTGGATGCGCCTGGTAGGTGAATCCGTGGGGAAATGCGCCGGAACCGGCGGCGATGGCCTCGGCAACGTGCGGGGCTACGATCACGGCGCCGAGAGGGGCGTAGCCGCTGGCGATTCCTTTGCCAACGAGGATGATGTCGGGCTCGATGCCCCAATGGTCCACGGCGAAGGGCACGCCGGTGCGGCCCATGCCGGTCATGACTTCGTCGGCGATGAGGAGGACGCCGTGCTTGCGGCAGATTTCCGCGATGCGCTGGAAGTAACCCTCGGGAGGAACTGCGGCGCCGAGAGTGGCGCCGGAGAGCGGCTCGAGGAGGAAGGCGGCTACGTTCTGCGCACCGGCGTGCTGGATCAACAGCTCCAACTCGTCGGCGCAGGCCAGCTTGCATTCGGGGAAAGTTTTTCCGAACGGGCAGTGATAGCAGAAACACGGGGCGATGTGACCCCAGTGTGCCAGCAGCGGGGTGAAGGGAGCGCGGCGGGCGACGTTGGCGGAGACGGCCATGGCTCCGAGGGTGCTGCCGTGGTAGCTCTGGCGGCGCGCGAGCATGCGCACGCGCTGCTGCTGGCCGCGTTCGAGATGATATTGGCGCGCGAGTTTGAGGGCGGTTTCGGTGGCTTCAGAGCCGCCGGAGGTGAAGAATACGCGGCCAGCGCCGCGGAACGAGGGCGGCGCCATGGCGCGGATGCGCTGGGCGAGGCGCTCGGCGATTTCTGTTTGGAACTGGGAGGTGTGGGTGAAGGCGATCTGGCAGGCTTGCGCGGCCATGGCGTTTGCCACTTCGGCGCGGCCGTGACCTATGGAGACTACGGCGGCGCTGCCGGCGGCGTCGAGGATGTGGCGGCCGTCGGAGGTGATGATGTAGCAGCCTTTGCCGCTTACTGCCTGCGGGTAGTCTTTGCGGAAGCTTCGTGGAAAGAGAGCCTGGGTCATTGTCGTGGAACCGGGATGACTTAGGACGGCGGGATTCTAGCAGAAATTTGCGCCGGTGCTGCCTCAGTGCGTTGGGCGGTGCGTCGCGACGTAGGATCGTGGGTTTCTTACCAGCGTTTTGCGGCTTGGGAGCGATGCACAGGCAGGATTGCCTGTGCTACTGTGCGCGCCGTGTTGGACGGGACACCACCATCTGCATCACCTTCACTGGTGCGGGCGATTGGACGATGGGGCCTGACCGCGATGGTGGTGAACGGGGTGATTGGCAGCGCGGTGTATGGGCTGCCGTCGGAATTGTCGCGGATGCTGGGGGCGCGGAGCATCTGGGCTTACGTCGCGGCGGCGGTGGGAACGGGCGCGGTGATGGCGTGCTTCGCGGAGGTGGGGTCGCAGTTTCCGGAGGCTGGGGGGCCGTATGTATACGCGCGCGCGGCGTTTGGGAGGTTCGTGGGGATTCAGACGGGATGGCTGAACTGGCTGATCCGGCTGACATCCGCGGCGGCGAACGCGAACGTGTTTGTGGTGTATTTCGCGCAGTTTTTTCCTTCGGCGGGCGGCGGGTGGATGCGCGCGGGCGTGCTGGCGGCGCTGCTGGGGGTGCTGGCGGCGATCAACCTGCGCGGCGTGAAGATGGGCGCGGGGGTGAACACGGGGCTGGCTGCGGCGAAACTGGCGCCGCTGGCCATCTTTGCGGTGGCGGGACTGGCGCTGGCGCGCGGCGCGGGTCCGGCGGGCGTGACGCAACTGCTTGCGCCCGGCGGGCCGGGCTGGAACACGTGGCTGAATGCGATTCTTCTGCTGGTGTTTGCGTTCGGGGGATTCGAGACGGCGCTGTATTCGATGAGCGAGGCGCGGGATACGCGGCGGGATGTTCCGTTTGCGCTGTTTGCGGGGCTGGCGGTGGTGTTCGTGATCTATACGGCGATTCAGGTGGTGGTGTATCGCGCGCTGGGTGATGCGAACACGAGCCAGGCGCCGCTGGCCGAGGCGGCGAGGATCTTCTGGGGGCCGGCGGGGACGGCGTTTATGTCCGTGGGCGCGCTGCTTTCTGTTTACGGGAATTTGAGTTCGAGCCTGCTGAACGGGCCGCGGCTGACGTATGCGCTGGCGGAGCGCGGTGATTTTCCAGCGTTCTTCGCCGCGGTGGGGAAACGGTACCGGACGCCCTACGTTTCGATTGTGGTGTATGCGCTGTTCGTGTTTGGGCTGTCGCTGTTTGGAACTTTCCGGTGGAATGCGGTGCTGGCTGCGGTGGGGCGGCTGTTTACATACGCGTTTGTGTGCGTGGGCCTGCTGGTGCTGAGGCGGCAGCGGCAGCGGGCGGAGGCGTACCGGCTGCCTGCGGCGTGGTTGTGGTGCGGGATCGGGATGGTGTTCCTGCTGGGCGCGGCGCTGCGGATCGACCGGGGAAACTGGATCGTGATTTTGGCGACGGCGGCTGTGGCGCTGGGGAATTGGATTTGGGCGCGGCGAAGGGCCGAAGCCGCTCAGTAGGCCCTCACTTTTTGGGGTCCCGCTCTTCTGCCCTGCTGCATCTAAGAAGCTCGCGCGGAAAACCAGCAGGGGGGAACAATGACGAACACAGCGCAACAGACTGCAAAAGAATCCAGGGCACAGACGTTCGCGGCGAAGGCTTTCGCGGCGCAAAGCGCCACGTCGAGCCTGACTCCGTTTACGATTCAGCGGCGGTCGCCACGGCCGCAGGATGTGCAGATCGAAATTCTGTATTGCGGGGTATGCCACTCGGACCTGCACCAGGTGCGCAACGAATGGCAGATGGTGATGCCCACGGTTTACCCGGTGGTGCCGGGGCATGAAATCGTGGGGCGCGTGGTGAAAGCGGGGAGCGCGGTCAAAAAGGTGAAGGAAGGCGACATCGCGGCAGTCGGCTGCATGGTGGACTCCTGCCGGAAGTGCACGAGTTGCCTGGCGGGAGAGGAGCAGTACTGCCTGAACGGAATGACGCTGACGTACAACGGTGAAGACAAGTTTCTGGGGGGCGTGACCTACGGCGGCTACTCGGAGAGCGTGGTGGTGGACGAAGCGTACGTGCTGCGCGTGCCGAACGGGCTCGATCCAGCTGGCACGGCGCCGTTGCTGTGCGCGGGGATCACCACGTATTCGCCGCTGCACCACTGGAAAGTGGGCAAGGGGCAGAAGGTGGGCATCGTGGGCCTCGGCGGGCTCGGGCACATGGGAGTGAAATTTGCGAAGGCGTTCGGAGCGCACGTGGTGCTGTTTACGACGTCGCCCGGCAAGACGGCCGATGCCGTGCGGCTCGGCGCCGATGAGGTGGTGATTTCCAAGAATGAAGCCGAGATGCAGAAACAGGCGGGGAGCTTCGACTTTATTCTGGACACCGCCTCCGCGGACCACGACTTGAACGCATATTTGCAGTTGCTGAAGCTGGACGGGACGATGACGCTGGTGGGCGCGCCCGAGAAGCCGGCGGCCGTCTACGCCTTCAATCTGCTGATGCGGCGCCGGAGCCTGGCCGGGTCCGGGATTGGGGGAATCCGGGAGACGCAGGAAATGCTCGACTTCTGCGGGGACAAGGGAATTACCTCGGATATCGAACTCATCCCGATCCAAAAAATCAACCAGGCATACGAACGGCTGCTGAAAAGCGACGTGAAATACCGCTTCGTCATCGATAATGCATCGTTGAGGTAGCCGCGGTGCAGCGCGACGCGCCTGGAGCGGGCGCGGCTTCTTCTCGTTCAGGCGGGTTGTTCACACGGGCGGCGGAGTGGTAGGCTCGCGCCCGTGAATCCCATGAAAAAACTATTGGTTCCGTTGACCGTTGCGGCGGCTGCCTGCGCGGTGGCGGTGTTCTCCGTGCGGCCGGGGGAGGCGCGGCCGGCCCTGACGACGGAGTTCAACGTTCCGGTGCTGATGCGCGACGCGGTGGTGCTGCGCGCGGACGTGATGCGGCCGGAGACGGGCGGGCCGTTTCCGACGCTGGTGTACCGCACGCCGTATGGGAAAACAGAGGCGGAGGTGGAGTACACGACGTTCCGGCACGCGGTGGAGCGGGGTTACGCGGTGGTGATCCAGGACGTGCGCGGGCGCTACGCGTCGGGCGGGGAATTCAACGCGTATTTCAACGAGGGGCTCGACGGCTTCGACACGATTGAATGGGCGGCGAAGCAGCCGTGGTCGAACGGGGCGGTGGGAACGTTTGGATTGTCGTATCCGGGCGCGGTGCAGTGGCTGGCGGCGGTCGAGCGTCCGCCGCATTTGCGGGCGATGGCGCCGGCAATGACGTTTTCCACACCGCAGTATTTTTTCTATTCGGGAGGGACGTTCGACCTCTCGTGGCCGGCCTGGTTTTTGAACAACATTGCGCCAGACATCCGGGAGAAGAAGGGACTGGCGGGTCCGCGAACGTACAAAGAGGCGAAAGAGGCGTATGAGAAGGACGAGGCGCGCATCGTGGGATTTCAGCCGCTGCTGGGCCTGCCGGATCTGCGCGACATTGCGCCGGGATATTACGAGTGGTTGCGGCATGCGCCGACGGATCCGTGGTGGGGCTGGGCGGAGATTCGCGGGAAATACGACGGCGTGAAGGCCGCGGTGTTGAATCTCTCGGGCTGGTACGACGAGGATTACGGGCCGGAAGGCGCCACAACGAACTTCAACGGCCTGGTGGCGGCGCGGAAGGGCGAGGCCGACCCGCATACGGCGCTGGTGCTGGGGCCGTGGGTGCACGGTGTGGACGCCACGGGGAAGACGCGCTCGGGGGAACGGGAGTTCGGCGGCGAGGCGGCGATTGATTATGACGAGCTGGTGCTGGGCTGGCTGGACCTGCAACTGAAGAATGATGTGACCGGATGGAAGCAGCAAAAAAGGGTGCGCTACTTCCTGATGGGAGAGAACGCGTGGCACGACGCGGACACGTGGCCGCCGCCGTCGCACGCTGTGCCTTACTTTTTCTCGGGAGCGCCGGAAGGGGGCACGCGGGGAGCGCTGGGGCCGAACCGCACGCGCGGGGCGGCGAGCAGCGTGTTCACGTCTGATCCGGGGAACCCTTTCACAGACCCTTACGGGGACGCGTATGGCGGGCACGATTACCGGAAGCTGCAGCGCGGGGGACGCGATTCGGTGATTTTTGAGACGGCGGCGTTTGAGGCGGATACGGACGTGGCGGGGCGGGTGGCGGCGGAGATTTATTTTTCATGCGATTGCCCGGACGCGGACCTGTGGGTGCGGCTGTACGACGTGGCGCCGGACGGAACGGCTTTCAATCTGATGGGCCCGGGACTGGACGTGCAACGCGCCAGCCTGCGCGGCGGCGGGGCGCGGCAACTGCTCGAATCGGGCAAAGCGTACCGGCTGAGTTTTGCAAATCTGCCGACGGCGAACCGGTTTCTGGCGGGGCACCGGCTGCGGGTGCAGATTTCCGGGGAGTTCTTTCCGCATTTCTCGCGCAACCTGCATACGGGAGAATCGGAGGCGGCGTCCGGGGCGATGAAGACGGCGACGATAACGATTCTGCACGACGCGGCGCACCCTTCGCGGCTGCTGCTGCCGATTACGAACTGGACGCCGGTGGCGAATCCGGGCGTCGGGGGGAAGCCGGTACCGCGGCGGGATATTCCGCAGTAGAGGCAGTGTCTCGGTGCACTCCAGATAGCTGGCCGATGGTGTATATTTCCGCCCGGGCATAGAGTCCGGCCGGGAGGCTAGGGGTGCACAGGAATCCAAGGCTTTGTAGGCGAGGACGGAGCTACGCCGCCTTTGCGCTTCTCTTATTGCTGCCTGGAATAGGTTTCGCGCAGGTGGCGGGACAGCATGGTGCTGCGCCGGATTCGACGCCGGGGAACACCCGGGAACAGCGGGCGGCGCGGGCGCTGGAGGCGGCGCGGGGGAATCCGCTGGCGCTCCGCGAGTATCTGGTGCGGATGCCGAAGGGGGCGGACTTACATAACCATTTGAGCGGGGCTGTGTACGCCGAGTCGTGGATTCGCGCCGCGGCGGAAGACGGGTTGTGCGTTACGGTGGCTTCACCTTCTTTTTCCAAGCTTCCGGCGGCGGTGGATAGCGGGGCCGGGGAACGCACGTGTGGGAACGGCAAGGTGCCGGCCAGCCAGGCTTACAAGGACCAACATCTGTTTGACGCGCTGGTGGATGCGTTTTCGATGCGGGGCTTTGTGGCTTCGGCGGGCGTCACGGGCCACGACCACTTTTTCGACACGTTTGCAAAGTTCAGTGGGACGGATGCGCGGCACACGGGCGAGTGGCTGGACGAGGTTGCCAACCGCGCGGCGCGGCAGAACGAGCAGTATCTGGAGCTGATGGTTACGCCGCCGTATTCGAAGACTACTGATCTCGTCAAACAAATGGTGTGGCAGGAGGATTTCGGGCGCATGCGCGACGCGCTGCTGGCGGGCGGCTTGCGGGACGACTTGAAGGCCGCGCACGATTTTTTCGATCAGGCAGAGGCCGTGCGCCAGGAGCGCGAGCACTGCGGGGCGAGCGATGCGGCGCCCGCCTGCCGGGTGGAGATTCGCTACATCTATCAGGTATCGCGAGGCGCGGCGAAGGAGAAGGTGTTCGCGCAGACGGTGCTGGGATTTGAAGTGGCCGCATCGGATTCACGGATGGTGGCAATCAATTACGTGCAGCCGGAAGACGGCTACACGTCCATGACGGACTACGCGCTGCACATGAGGATTGTGGGGTTCCTGCGCGGCGCTTATCCGCAGGTGCACGTGAGCCTGCATGCCGGGGAGCTTGCGCCCGGCCTGGCGCCTTTCGAGGGGCTCTGCTGCCACGTGCGGCTGGCGGTGGAGCAGGCCCACGCGGAGCGCATCGGCCACGGGGTGGACGTGATGTACGAAGACAGGCCGTACGAGCTGTTGAAGGAGATGGCCGCGAAGCACGTGCTGGTGGAGATCAACCTGACGAGCAACGACTTGATCCTGGGGATCAGCGGCAAAGACCACCCGCTGCCGCTGTACCGGAAGGCTGGGGTTCCGGTGGCGCTCTCGACGGACGACGAGGGAGTGTCGCGGATCGATCTGACGCATGAGTACGTTCGGGCGGTGGAAACTTACGAGCTTCATTATGGGGACTTGAAGCAGATGGTACGGGCCGGCCTGGCGCACAGCTTTCTGCCGGGGGAGAGTCTGTGGCGTGACGGGGATTCTTACGTGCGCGCGGCCGAGGCGTGCTCGAAGGATGCGATAGGCGGGGATCGGCCATCGGCTGGGTGTGCTGCGTTTTTGAATTCGAGTGCGAAGGCGAAACAGCAGTGGGAGTTGGAGCGCCGGTTTCGGGTGTTTGAGGCTGGTTTTTGAGTTGCGGGACGGAGCCTACTTTTCGTCTGGGCTCAACCGGGAGGGCGGACACTTTGGCCCGCCCCTACGCGCGAGGGCAGAGTGCTGCGCTATTGGGGGAGTGAGGCGGCCAGGAGGCGCAGGACGTTGCCGCCCATGATTTTGGTGATGTCTTCTTCGGAGAAACCTTCCTGAATCAGCGCGTCG
>DATFZR010000389.1:0-2955 GCA_035314265.1 Candidatus Acidiferrales bacterium | reverse complement strand
GCCCTCATCGTTCGCGTGGACGATCCCGCACGCGTCCAGCCCACGCAAGACGCCATCAAGAAAATGGGCTTCCGCACCTTCTCCCTGCTCGACGCCACCAAGAGCCTGCGCCGCGTCTTCGTAATCCTCGATCTTTTCCTCGCCATCTTCGGCAGCGTCGCGCTCATCGTCGCCTCGCTGGGCATCGTCAACACGCTGGTGATGTCCGTCCTGGAACGCCGCCGCGAAATCGGCATCCTCAAAGCCCTGGGCGCCAGCGACACAGACGTGAAGCGCCTGTTCTTCGTCGAGGCAGGCGTAATGGGCATAACGGGCGGTGTGCTCGGTGTACTGCTGGGATGGCTGATCGGCCGCGCCATCAACATCGGCACCAACATCTACCTCTCACGCCAGGACCTTCCGCACGAGACGATCGTTCTGCTCCCCCTCTGGCTGATCGGCGGCGCCGTGGCGTTCGCCGTGATAGTGAGTCTGGCCGCGGGCATTTATCCAGCGGCGCGCGCGGCACGGCTCGATCCGGTCCAGGTCCTCCGCTACGAGTAGCGCCCGCTCTCCTGCTTGGCGCCTCGCGAACCTCAGCGCCTCTGCGAGAAACTCCCGTGTTCTCTTCTCAGATCCTACCTCTCCAACCGTGGTGGAACTCACCGGTAACCAAAACGCACCCCCCACGCCACCACACCACCCCCGCCTCATCAAACAGGTAAGCTGGAAGCCGTGGACGACACGCTCATCCCGCAAGCCGAGCAGGCTCAAGTCCCCAGCCTCCGCGGCCTGCTCGCGCGCCAACGCGCCCTCTGGTGGTGGCTCGCCAGCGTCACCTCCGTCCTGGGCCTGGCCTGGTGGCTGCGCGGCATTCCCGCCACCCCCGATCCCCTCTTCTTCTCCCAGTTGCAGTTCGCCAGCGGCATTCTGGCCTTCACCTTCGCCGGCAACGCGCTCGTCAAATTCCGCGGCACCAGCGACCGTCTGGCCCTGATCCTCACCTGCGGCTTCATCTTCGTGGGCATCGCGCTCACCAGTTCCAGCGTCGTCTCTCTGCGCCTGTGGGAAGCGGACCCCAACGCCAACCTGCGCGACCCCATGACCTGGGTGGTCAGCCGCACCCTGCTCGCCGTGCTGCTCGTTGCCGCGCTCGCCGTCGAGTGGTACATCCCCACCGCGCGCAACCCCGGCTGGGAGATCGCCATCGCCCTCGGCGTCGTCCTGCTTTCCGCATCCCTGCTCGTCACCGCCCATTGGCAACTGCCCGCCGACCTCCTCGTGCGCCCCGGCGGACTCTTCCCGCGTCCCGGAAATCTGTTCCCGGCGCTTCTCTTTCTGCTCGCCGCGCTCGGCTATCACCGGCGGTTGCAGCAAACCTCCACTCCCTTCGACCGTTCGCTCGCCTGGGCCGCCGCGCTCAACTTCGCCTGCTGCCTCGCGGCCAGCCAGTCGGAGCGCCGCCTCGACGCGCCGTTTGTGTTCGCCGGCGCGCTGCAATTCTCGAGCTACGCCGTGCTTCTATGCGGCGCCCTTCTCGACAACGCGCAGCTCGTCGAGCGCGTCCGCCAACTGGCCTCGAGCGACCCGCTCACCGGCCTCGCCAATTTTCGCCGCCTCGTGGATGTGGTCGAAGCCGAAATCCAGCGCTCCTCGCGCTCCGGCAGGCCCTTCACCATCCTGCTCTTCGACTTGAACGGCCTGAAGCAGATCAACGACAAATACGGCCACCTCGTCGGCAGCCGCGCCATCTGCCGCTTCGCCAATTTCCTTCGCATCCATTCCCGCTCGATCGACACCTGCGCACGCTACGGCGGCGACGAATTCGTTCTAGTCCTCCCGGAAACAAACGCCGAAGCCGCCCACGAAGTCATCCGCCGCATCTCCGAGCGCGTGTCCGCCGATACGGAAGAGCCCCCCGTCTCCGCCGGCGTAGGCCTGGCCATCTACCCGCAAGACGGCGAAACCATCGATCAACTCCTCTCCGTCGCCGACCAGGGCCTCTACCGCGTAAAAGGCCGCACCCCGCGCAAACCCGCCCGACGGTAGCCACGGTCAGTGGTTTTCTGACCGTGGGCCTTTCTCCTCCCACCTCCCTGTCCAGTAGTCTCGTGTCGTTGTGCCGATTGCGTTGTAAAAGGCCGCACCCCACGCAAACTCGAATCTAGGGGACATTTTTGACGAGCTACGATAACGCCCTCAGATTTCCCTTGACTTATGGGTAACCATAGTGTAATATAGCGGCAGGATGAACTGCCGATGCCACCCGTCACGCCACTCTGTGGGACCCGACTCTTGCCCAACTCCTTTGCCATGTGCAGATACAGCGCGCCCGCCCGCAACTCCTTTCCTTTCTGCACATACAAAATCACCTCGTATCTGCACATTCCACAGCCACTTGAACTCCCATGTTTCCAAGCCTCTACGCGAATTCCACGCTTAAGTCCTTTAGCTTCTGCACATACGAAAACCCGGGGGAGGGGGGGCTCGTGCCTGGCCACCGATCACTGGCCACTGGTCACCGTTTCTTTGACTCCCCTTCCGATTCCACTTATCATCACCGCCGGCAGCAGAGCCCAACAGATGAACGGCCAAACCGTCTCCCACTACCGCATCGTCGAAAAACTTGGCGGCGGCGGCATGGGCGTGGTCTACAAAGCCGAAGACACCACCCTCGGCCGCTTCGTCGCCCTGAAATTCCTTCCCGCGGATCTCGCTCGCGACCCCGTCGCCCTCGAACGCTTCCGCCGCGAGGCCCGCGCCGCCTCCGCGCTCAACCACCCCAACATCTGCACCATCTACGAAATCGGCGACGACGCGGGTCAGACCTTCATCGCCATGGAATTCATGGAAGGCGCCACGCTGAAGCACCGCATCGGCGGGCGTCCCATGGACGTCGAGCATCTGCTCGAAATCGGCAGTGAAATCGCCGATGCCCTCGATGCCGCGCACGCCAAGGGAATCGTGCATCGCGAC
>DATFZR010000388.1:0-10457 GCA_035314265.1 Candidatus Acidiferrales bacterium | reverse complement strand
GGGAATAGGCAGTGGCTTCCGCGTGGCTGACGTAGACGGGCCAATCGAGCGGCAACGGGTGCAGCTCGAACATGCCGCGCAAGAACCAGCGATCCGCGGCACTCTGCCAGAAATGAGGATGACGGAGGCCGCGTGATTCCTTCCAGGCCCAGTCTTCCGAACTCCACAGGCCGGGGTCGCTATAGCCGCCGGCGCGAACAAATTCCAGGAATTGTGCGTTGGTGACGGGATAGACGCCGATGCGGAATTCGGGCACGTTTTCCACGTGCGTTTCAAACTCGTTGTCCCAGCCGAAGGCGAACGTCTCTCCCTTTGTGGTTGGTGCGGGGCGGGAGGCGCCGCGCGATGGCTGGCCGAGCGTGGCCGTTCCAGGCGGGATTGCAGCCATCTCCGGCTCGGGAGCGGGGGCCAGGATGGCGAGAGGGAGCGCGGGCCCGCGCTTTTTGTGATTGGGCAACTGGTGCAGGAGGTAGGCGAGCGTTTCCGCATGCATCAGGCGGTGCTCGATGGCCACGTGCAGGAAGGTGCCGTTGGCGACCAGCGGCGGAAGCTGCGTATTCTCGACGGGCGAGGCGAGGGCGTCGTCCAGACGGCGGCGGATGGTTTGGCCGTACTCACGCACCTGGGATTCGGCGGGCCAGTCTGCGGGCTGATCGGACGGCAGGTTTCCCTGCGTTGGATCGATCCCGAAGGAGAATAATTTGTCGAACCCTGCGTCTTTCGTCTCCAGATGGAGAGCGCCGCTCAGAAGGTTCCAGTCGAACGCCTCGAGGTGGCCGAGGTAGAAAATCAGGCGATGGCGCTCGGCGATGGAACGCTCATAAAGAGCTTCGGGAGTGAGGAAGGTAAAAAGGGCATCGGTCTGCTTGCGCGCTTCCTGCACGCGGTGCAGAAGGGGCTGGAGAGAGACCGTTGCTGTAGTAGGCGAAGACATGGATTGCCGGGTGGGGAGCCGGATTGTAGCACTCGCCTTAAGCGCAGCGAAACAAGCCTGCCTCAAGCCAGAGCCAGTACCCCAGACTGATTGGATGAAGCGCTCACCGTTTCGTTGCGGGAGCGTCCCAGATTAAGACCGGCGGGGGCCCGCGGCTGAATGCGGCACCGCGAACAGGATTGCGCGGCTGCCAGGGCGGTGCTTCGAGTATGCGGAGTGGTATGCTATGCGACAAATATAATGCGGGAAGCTCTCGTATTGATCGCGGGCATCATTTTTCTGCCAGGCGTGGTGGGCGCGCAGAATCCCACGCCCGCGCGCGCTTCCGCCGCGCCGGAGAAGGACGTCTGCTCCGTAAGTGGCCAGGTAGTGCGGGCCGCAAGCAACGCGCCGTTGAGGAAGGCCTACATCCACGTGCGCAATGCGGACGAAGGACCGCACGCGAAAGGCTACGGGACACGCACCGACGACTCCGGCCGCTTCTCCATCACCGGGATTCCGTCCGGCAGGTACTCCCTACGTGTGGAGCGCGTGGGCTATGTGGATCAATTTTACGGGGAGAGCGGTTCGCAGGGACACGAGGCGATTCTGGCGTTGGCTCCGGGAGAGAACGCGCACGACCTGCTATTTCGGATGGTGCCGTGGTCGGTGATCTCAGGCCGGATTACGAACGAGAATGGGGAGCCGGTGATTCGCGCGTCGGTGGTCGCAATGCGGAGCCGGGTGGAGGATGGGGAGCGGCAACTCGATGTTCACGAAAGCGCGCTTACGAACGACCTGGGCGAATACAGGATTTGGAGCCTTGGAAAAGGGCGCTATTACATTCGGGCCGACCGGGACCATTCCACGTCATTTCCATCGCGCGGAGCATTATCGCGGGGCACCGGATATGCGCCCGTTTTTTATCCGGGGACTTCCGACGTGGCACAGGCGGTGGCCCTGGACGTCCGTGCCGGGCAGGAAGTGCCTTCCGTGGACTTTATTCTAGTCCCCGCGCGGGCGAGCAGGGTGAGCGGCCACGTGACGAGCGCGATCCCCGGTTACAAGATGACGTGGGCGAACGTGATGCTCGCGCCGGCGAGCCGCTCCGGATTTCAGGGGTTCGGCCAGGAGGCAGTTGTCGATACCGCGAAGGGGTCGTTTCAGATCGACGGGGTCGTGGCGGGGTCGTATGACGTGCTGCTCTGGGCGACATTGGGGGGGACGCACCGTAGCGCTCGGCAGCGGATCGAAGTGAGAGAGTCTGACTTGAGCGACGTGGATCTCGCCATCGAGAAGGGCGCCGAGATTTTGGGCCGCATCAGCGGAGTGCAGAAAGAGGCTGCCAGAGTTGAGATCGTGCTGAAGCCCGCCGAAGGAGGTTTTGGCGAGCGTCCCCGGGGCGATGTGAAAGCCGACGGCACGTTCGTGATTGGGGAAGTGTCAGAGGGAAAGTATGGAGTGGACGTCGCTCACGCGGGCCCCGACGTGTATCTGAAGTCGGTGCGTATCGGCGCTCAGGATGTGCTCTTGAGCGGCATAAACGTGGGGCCAACCGGCATCAAGGGAACGCTTGAAGTGGAGCTGGGCACAGCGGGCGGGGTGGTTGAAGGCGCGGTAACCGACCCGGACGGCCTGCCCGTAGCCGGGGCGACGACTGTGTTGATTCCAGACGGGAAGCTCCGCACCCGATACAGCTTTTACCGGGATACGACGACCGACCAGCACGGCAAGTTCATCTTTCGCGGAGTGCGGCCCGGCGAGTACAAGGTCTTTTCGTGGCAAGAGGTGGAGAGCGGCGATTGGGAGGAGGCGGAGTTCATCAAGCCGGTGGAAGAAAAAGGGGTGAAGGTGACTGTAGAGGAGAATGGGAGGCGGGCCGTCGAGGTGAAGGTGATTTCCGGAGACGCCACGGCCAAGACAAACCCATGAGGATCCGCTCAGCCGTCTTTGTCATGTGTTTCTGCGGGGCGTTTGCCTGGGGGATTGCGGGGGCGCAGAGCCCTCCGCCAAACGGCGCCGTGTCGCAAGCAGACCTTTGCACGGCGACCGGTCGCGTGGCGCGCTTTGGAACAGGCGAGCCGATCAGGGGGGCGACGGTCGTACTGTCGGTACCCTATGGAGATTTGAATCAAAGGTACAGCGCCCAGACCGACGAGGGTGGCGGATTCGCGATAAAAGAGATCCTGCCGGGCCGCTACACCACTTCTGTGGAACACGATGGTTACGTGACGCAGTTTGCCCCGGACGGCTGGCCACAGAGCTCCCAACCGGCGCTGACGCTGAGCCGGGGGGAAACCTCGCACGAGCTGAATTTCCACCTACTTCCCTGGGCTGTGATCGCCGGTAAGGTGACGGATGAAGATGGCGAACCGTTTCCGTTTGCCACCGTTCTGGCGCTTCGCAGGACGTTCAACCGGGGGATGCAAAGGCTCCAGACAGCGGGCTTCGGACAAACGAACGACCTGGGCGAGTTCCGGATCTGGGGGCTGCGTCCCGGGCGCTATTTCATCCGTGCGGCAGACGCCTCGGGTCGCGCGAGGGGATCAGGAGTCGAGGAGCGCGACGCGGCTTCACAAATCGCTTATCCGCCGGGATTCTACCCGGGCACGCAGGACGCAAGCCAGGCGATCACCGTGGCGATCCGCGGCGGTGAGGAGCTTTCCGGCCTGGATATCCGGCTGACCCCGGAGCGAGCCTTCCGCATTTTCGGGCGCGCTTACGACGCGGTGCGCGGACAGCCCATGCGAGGGTGCTGCGTTTATATTTTCCCCGCGGAGGACGTCGGGTTCAGGAGCTACGGCGTAACCATCGAATTGGATCCGGCGAAGGGAACGTTTGAGATTCAGGACGTCGTCCCTGGGTCCTACGACCTCATGGCTGCGACCATCGTGGAAGGGCGGCGGTACTCTGCTCGCATCAGGGCTGAAGTGGCCAACAAGGATGCGGAGGGCGTGGTGGTTGTGATCTCGCGGGGCACGCCCGTGCGCGGACGAGTCAGCATGGAAGGCGCGGGAACCCTGGACGTAACGCGCATGAGCGTGCTTCTGCTGCCGGCCGACGACCAGCTTGGGCAAGGGTTTAGATCGGGACACGTGAAGGCGGACGGCACGTTTGAGGTCGACGATGTTAGCGAGGGGAATTACAGAGTGCTTGTGGGCGGCCCTCGGAGTGGCCCGTACACGAAATCGGCGACAGCCGGAGGACAGGAAGTGCTGGAGAGTTCGCTGGTGGTCGGCGCGGCCGGCATCAAGGGTTCGCTCGACATTGTGATGAGCACAGCGGGGGCCGCTGTGGAGGGCGTGGTGGTGGACTCCGAAGGGCAAGCTGTCGCCGGCGCAACGGTTGTGCTGGTCCCCGACGGGGAGAGGCGCAAGTTGTTCGATTTCTATCGCAATACGACCACGGACCAGTACGGCAGGTTCGTGTTTGGCGACGTGCGTCCCGGCGGATTCAAGGCCTTTTCCTGGCGCGAGGTCGAGCTCGGCGCGTGGCAGGATCCCGACTTCATGAAGCCAATCGAGGACCAGGGAGTGAGGATCACGGCCGAAGAGAACGGCCATTCGTCGATCCAGTTGAAGGTGCTTGCCAGCGATCCAGCCGCCAGCCCGTAATAGGCATACTGCCTGGCCGGCGCGCGAAGGGCTATGTTAGAGTGCGCCGTCGCTTTTGCTGGAAACTGACCAAGGGGAGAATCCGATGCGTTTTGTTCGCGTGTGCGCCCTGCTGTGTTTTGCGGCCCTGACTGGAGCGATGGCTCTGGCGGACGGGCAATTCTTTGATGTGTCGCAGGTGGCGGACGGGGTTTACGCCGCGATCGGAAAGAACGGGGCGTTCTGCAACGCCGCGGTGATCGTGAACAGGAACGACGTGCTGGTGGTGGATACGCACCTGAGGCCCGTGTGGGCGCACGACCTGATCCAGCAGATCAAGAAGATGACGGACAAGCCTGTGCGCTACGTGGTGAACACGCACTGGCATCCGGACCACGTGCAGGGGAACGAGGCGTACGTGAACGTTTTCGGTCCCACGGTCGAGTACCTGGCGCAGCACAACACGCGCGAGGACATGATCCATAAGGCCATCCCCAGCATTCAGGACAGCCTGAAAGACCTTCCGGAAGCCATCGCCAAGATGGAGAAAACGCTGGCCGACGGCAAGGACGCGCAGGGGCAGCCGCTGACGGACGAGCAGCGAGCCAACCTTCAGAAGCAGATTGAGGATCAGAAAGCGTACCTGGGCGAGTTGCGGCAAATGCAGATCACGCTGCCCACCATCACGTTTGAGCGCAGCCTGTACCTGCATAAGCCAGGCGAGCGGACGATCCAGGTGCTCTACTTCGGCAAGGGGCACACGCGGGGCGACGTGGTGGTCTACCTGCCCAAGGAGAAGGTGGTGGCTACGGGCGATCTACTGACCAACGGCATCCCTTTCATGCGCGACGCCTACCCGGTGGAATGGGGAGCGACGCTTGAGGCGATTGAGAAGCTCGATTGGACCGTAGCTATCCCCGGCCACGGGGATGCGCAGCAGGGTAAGGCGCAGATAGGCAAGCTGATTTCCTTTATGAAGGATCTGGTGACACAGGTGAAGGCGGCAGTGGCGCAGGGGAGGAGCCTGGAGGAGACCAAGAAGGCCGTCAACCTGTCCAGCCATGCCCCGGATTTCCCGGTTTACAAGACCCCGGCGGCATTCCAGCGGACCGTGGACAGCGCAGTAGAACGCTGCTGGACGGAAGTCTCCGGGAAGATTGTGGACTAAGGGCGCGCTAGTGCTGTTGGACGTGACGCCAGAGGACGGTAAGGACCATCAGGTCGGAGAGGGTGAAGAGCAACTGGCCTGCGGAAACGGTGGCAGCTTCCGCGGCCTCAGCCGCGCGGGCAAGGATGCCCAGGCGCTTGAGGCGGGCGAGTTCGCGCACCTCGTCGAGGGCGGCGCCGAACAAATCGGCCACTTCCACGTCCGTGAAGAACTTCTGATTGGCTCGAACTCGCACCGTTTTCGACTCCATCATTCCCAGGGCCGGTACCTCAAAGTACCCCAGGAGAGGTTAGTGAGAGCACGCGGGCTGCCATTCGCTTGACCAAACGCGCGATACCTCTTTGGCATCAATACTGGCGCCGGTCTCGCATAGGGCAAGTGCCGGCCGGTCTTGGCTATAGCAGCCCTACGACAGGGGCACAGGGCCGCGATTGCTCACACTCATTCTAGGGGTGGCGCGTTGCCGGAATGTTTCCTGGAGATGAAAATCTTCGCTAACTCTGGAAAGATTTTCCAATTTCCTGGATTTGCTTGGTGTGGCGGATTTCGTGATACGCGAGCACGCGCATCCAGTCGTACAGGTTCAGGCTGCCCAGGAAGGGATGACGCCGGCGGTAGGGAGCCAGGTTGCGGTTGGACTGCTCGGCGATGAATTTGAGCGTCCGCTGGCGGACTGCCGAGTAGCTCTCCAAGGCCTCCTGCCGGGTCTTGACCATCGCGGAATCCAGCGGGATGGGAGTCTTGCGCTTGATCATCCGCACGGAGCTGATGGCGACGGGGAAGTGGAGCATTTTCAGGAACGGGTAGCGCCGGGGCTGCCTGGTGAGCTCCTCGCGCACGCCGAACCAAACGGCCTCCTCCACCATGGTGAGGTGGGCGATCACCTCCGCAGTGGACCAGCCGCCCTTGGGCGGGGCTTTCCTCCAGCGCGCCACAGGAATCTTCTCGCACACCTCAAGCAGGCCCAGGTGGGCAGTATTGAGAAGCTCGACGATGCGCGCCACGTCCTGCATTTGGAAGGCTATCCTTCGAAGCCTCCAGCTCGTTCAAAGGCACGAGCCAGGCGCAGCACCCGGCCCTCCTCGAAATGCGGCCCGATGATTTGCAGGCCCACGGGCAGCGTTCCGCAGACCTTCCCGCAGGGCACCGATATGGCGGTGACCCCGGCGAGCGACCCCGTGACCGTATAAATATCCGCCAGGTACATGGCCAGCGGGTCGGCAGTGCGCTCGCCCAGGCGGAAGGCCGGTACGGGCGAGGTGGGCGTGAGAATCAGGTCCACCTGGTGGAAGGCGCGGTCGAAGTCGCCTTTGATGAGGGCGCGGACTTTCTGTGCCTTCAGGTAGTACGCGTCGTAGTAGCCGGCGGAGAGCGCGTAGGTGCCAAGCATGATGCGGCGCTTCACCTCGGGGCCAAAGCCCTGCCCACGCGTCTTGCGATACATATCGGCGAGGGTTCCGCCGGAGGCGCGGAGTCCGTAGCGCACGCCATCGAAGCGGGCCAGGTTGGAGCTGGCCTCGGCAGTGGCCACCAGGTAATAGGTGGGGATGGCGCAGGCGGTGTGGCGCATCTCGATGGGCGTCGGGATGCAGCCCAGGTCCTTCAGCCGGGCGATACCGCGTTCCACTTTCTCGCGGATGGCGGAATCCAGGCCCTCGCCGAAGTATTCGGAGGGGATGCCCAGGCGCAGGCCTTTGACCGGCTGATCGATTTCCGCGAGGTAGGAGGGGACGGCATGGCCGGCGGAAGTGGCGTCGAGCGGGTCGCGACCGGCAATCACTTCCATCACCCGGGCAACGTCTTCCACGGAGCGGGCGAAGGGGCCGATGCGGTCGAGAGAAGAGGCGAAGGCGATCAGGCCGTAGCGCGAGACGCGGCCGTAGGTGGGCATGAAGGCAGGCACGCCGCACAGTGCGCCGGGCTGGCGGATGGAGCCTCCGGTGTCTGTTCCCAGGGCGGCCACTGCGAGGCCGGCCGCCACAGCTGCTGCCGAGCCTCCGCTCGAGCCGCCGGGCACGCGGTCGAGCGCGGCAGGATTGTGGACGGGGCCGTAGGCCGAGTTTTCGTTCGAACTGCCCATGGCGAACTCGTCGCAGTTTGTCTTGCCGAGAAGGATGGCGCCGGCGCGGTCCAGGCGCTCGATGGCGGTGGCGTCGTAGGGCGGAACGTAGCCTTTCAGGATCTTCGAGCCAGCGGTGGTTTCTGTGCCGCGCGTGCTCAGCACGTCTTTGAGCGCTACGGGAACCCCCGCGAGGGCGGGTAGCGGCTCGCCGCGCGCGATTTTGGCATCAATGGCGTCAGCCTGGGCGTAGGCGCGTTCGGGTGAGAGTGCGAGAAAGGCGTTGAGCCGGGGATTCTCGCTCTCAATGCGCGCGTAGAATTCGCCGGCCAGTTCGCGCGCCGAGATTCTGCGAGCTTCCAGGGCGGCGCGTATGGTGCTGACGGTCCATGAGGCTGTAGCGCTCAACGATCGATCACCTTCGGGACGCGGAAGTACGGAGTGGGCGCCTCTACGGCTTCCGGCGCGCGGCGGATGACTTCAGCGATCACCATGGCGTCGCGCGGCTCGTCCGGGCGCAGATTCTGCCGCGCGGTTACGTCGTCTGCCGATTGCGTCGCCGGTCTTCCTGTCTCTAGGACCTGGGCTATCTCTGGGGCCTGGGCTGTCTCCAGAACCTGCGCCAGCGGTTCGACGCTGGCCGTGTCCAGCTCGTTCAGCTTTTCGCAGAAGGAGAGAATGGAGGCGAGCTGCGGGCCGTAGGTGGCGATTTCGGCTTCGGTAAGCTCCAGGTTCGCCAGTTCCGCGACCCGGAGGACGTCTTCGCGCGTGATGTTCATGGCTTCATTATTCTAGCTTAGTCGGTGCGTCCATCCGCCTGGGAAGGCAGTGGTCGCAAATCAGCTTGCAGTGTGAACCCGGGTTTCCTCTGTAAGCGTCAAATGCTTGGGAGGCTGTCCACCATCATGCCTGGTTATCCTTCGCTATTGCTGTTCCTGACCGGAGCGATCATGTTGCTGGCGATACCGGGGCCCGCGGTGCTCTACATCGTGGGCCGAACGGTGGGCCAGGGGAGGCCCGCCGGGCTGGTCTCCGCGCTGGGGATCGCCGTGGGCACATTGTTTCACGTGGGGGCGGCGGCGCTGGGGCTCTCGGCCCTTCTGCTGTCGTCGGCACATGCGTTTCGCGCGGTGCAACTGCTTGGCGCGGCTTATCTGGTGTTTCTGGGTGTGCGGACGCTGCTGCGTTCGGATGAGGGTGTAACGGTCGTGGCCGGAGAGCGGCATGGGTTGCCGCGCATTTTTGGCCAGGGCGTGCTGGTAAACATTCTGAACCCAAAGACGGCGCTGTTTTTTCTGGCATTTCTGCCGCAATTTGTGGACCCGGCGCGCGGGAGCATTCCCGCACAAATCCTGTTCCTGGGCTGCCTGTTCGCCGCGATGGGACTGTGCAGCGACAGTTGCTGGGCGCTGGTGGCGAGCCGTGTGACGGCGAAGCTGGGAAGCAATGCCAACTGGCGGCGCGCGCAGAGGAACGTGTCGGGTGGCACGTTGATCGCGCTGGGGATGGCTGCGGCGTTTTCCGGGGCCCGAGCGAAGTAACAGGGCGGATCTGGATCGGCGCGATGATTATCCCTTCGTGAAATACTTCTCGTACTGCCCTCTCGCTCGAAAACGGGAGGACTAAAGGCCGGCTCCTTCCTTGGTCAGGACAACTAGAAGCCGGCGTTACGTCAGGCGCTGGCCGGGGTGGCTGCGCCGGTTCCCGCTAATCCGAGTGTGTCTGCTGCGGCGCGCATGGCGGCGATGCAGTTGGCGATGTGTTCGTCGAGCGGCAGGCCCAGTTCTTCCGCGCCTTTGGTCACATCTTCCCGGTTGACGCCGCGGGCGAAGGCTTTGTCTTTCAGGCGCTTCTTCACCGAAGAGACTTCCAGGTCAAGGATGCTCTTGCTGGGCCGCACGAGCGAGCAGGCGGTGAGGAAGCCGGCGACCTCGTCGCAGGCGAACAGCGCGTGCTCCAGCGCGGATTGGCGCGCGACGCCGGTGTAGTCCGCGTGAGAAAGAATGGCGCGGATCATGTCTTCCGGGTAACCACGCTCGCGCAGGATTTTCGAACCCGCCGCGGGATGTTCTTCTGTGGCGGAGTGCGCCTGGTTGGGCCAGCGCTCGTAGTCGAAGTCGTGGAGCAGGGCGGTGAGGGACCAAAGGTCTTCGTCGTGGCCGCCCTGGCGGGCGTATGCGCGGACGCAGGCTTCCACGGCCAGGGCGTGCTTGCGGAGGCTTTCGTTCTGCGTGTATTCGCAGAGAAGGTTCCAAGCATCGTCGCGTGTGGGCATGGGAAGGCGGTGACCAGTGATTCGGTGGCCAGAGGAGAGCATACGATGCGCCGCCCGCTGCGCGCCAGAGCCGAAATGGGCGGCAGAAGAGAGAAGATTTCACCACGGAGGCACGGGCGTAGCACGAAGACCACTGAGAATGACGGGGGGAGGGGCTTCGGCTGGCGGGACTCAGGGATTGCTGCGAATTGCCGATGGGAGAAGGGAGCGGGCGGGCCAAGGCAACCTGCGGCTGATGCCGGCAGTATTCCGGCGTCTGCGGGAGACAACGGATAACAGCGGCTAGAAGCGGACAACTAACGGCACTTTGCGGACAAAACCGTAAATTCCGCTTGACACGCTGTGGAGCGCGGTGCATTCTTTGCCCGCGCGCCGGTTTCTGCCTTCCCCCTAGAAGAGTTGCCTCCGAACCGCTCGCTGGAAAAAGGAGCGAGGTACAGGTGTCTGAG
>DATFZR010000387.1:0-8834 GCA_035314265.1 Candidatus Acidiferrales bacterium | reverse complement strand
GTTCAGCCGCGCCCCGGTGGTGGCCAGCGCGCCGTGCACGATTCTGGGCGGCCAGCCCTCGAGCTCCACATCGGCGCCCAGATAGCCGTCCACCCACGTTCCCGGCCGCACGCCGGGATGGAACGCGCGGTACCACGCCAGCAGATCATCCAGGTGAATGCTCGCCGTCACCACGCGAAGCGAAGCATGGCGGTTTTCTCCCACACCGAACGCCGCGCTTCCGCGCAGATTCGAACGCCGCGCCTCCAGCACGATTTCTCGAAACTCCCACTCGCGCCGGTCCGCGGAAGCGGCGGCATTGAACGCCAGGTTCAACCCCGGCAGGCCGGATTGGAGCGGGAGATCCCAGCGATGCACGTCTGCAAGGCGCAGCGTGCCGGAGATTTTCCAGGCCGCGTGCCACGCGGGCCCAACCTCGCCTGCCGCAACCGGCGGCTGGCTTGCGGGGACAGCGGGCGCGCCTGCGGCCGTCGCGGGGCTCGGTGGCGGGTTTTGGGCCGAGAGCGACGCGTCGAGCGTCCCGCGCACGCCGAAATCGTCTCCCGCGATCAGCCGCAGCGCGTCGGAAAGCGAGGCCTTTCTCCACTCCACGGAAAACTCGGCAGGCCCCGCGTTCACCGCTCTCCCGCCTCCAAAGCCGGACACCATGGCCCCGGGAAGAACGCCCTTCAATTGCATCGTGCCCGCATCTTGCAGGGTGACTCCCGCGCGCAGCGGCTGCGCGTCAAACGTGATGCTCCAGCGGCCATCGGACTCAGGAGAAAGCCGGCCGTTTACGTTGACGAGGGCAAAGGGCAGTTTGTCTGCGCCGCGCTTGAAGTTGATGCGCCCGTTGCTCACGGCGATTCCGTCCACGCGTCCGCCGCCCGAACCCGCCAGCGGCGGCGCGGCTACGGCCGCCATCCCCAGGTTGCGCCACCCGGTGGCCCAGGCCTGGAAGTTCCAGCGGCCGTCCGGCGCGCGAACCAGGTTCAGGCTCGGCCGGTCGAAACTGAAACGGTAAAACAGCAGCCGCCCACCGACCAGCGAGCGCCAGTCTGGAGACGCAGAGATCGCATCGGCGCGCAGCACGAATTCGGAGCCGAATTGCGGCTCTTCACTCACCGTCACGTAGTGCGCTTCCAAGCGCAAGCCGCTCCACACGCTTACATCGAAGCGCCCCACCTCCACGGGCCGGCCGAGCGCCCGCTCCAGCCGCGCGCGCAGCACGGCGTGAACGCCGCGCGTGCGCAGCACGAGCGACACGGCAATCTGTGCCGCCACGACGGCGGCAAGGATCATCGCGAGACGCCGCAATCGAACTCGGCTACGGTTCATTCTCGGCTATGGCTCATTCTCACTATGGCCCATTCTCAGCTACGGCTAATTGGAATTGGAATCCGCGTCCCATGCCCGGGAGAGCAGAGATTCTACGCGGTCCGGGAGCTTCGCGAGGGGGAAAACGCGGCGGGCCGCTCAGTGCACCAGATGGAACATCCGGCTCCAGCGCGTGCGCGAAGGAAAATGCAGCAGCAGGTCCAGCATGCCCGTGGCGCGGCCGGGAAGATTCCGGTCGCTGGCCTCGTCATCCACGGACTCCACCGACCAGTAGATGAACATGGGCCGCCCCATGATGGCGTCTTCATCCACAAAACCCCAGTAGCGGCTGTCCCAACTCCTCTCGCGGTTATCCCCCATGGCGAAATATTTGTGGGCCGGGATCGTGATTTCCCCGTTGTGGACAAAATGAAACATCTCCTCGCGCCATTCCTTCTGCACCATGCTGGCCGGAACGTAGCCGTTGGGACCGGGCGCGGGCGGAAAGTTGTCGCCATAGGGCTCCGAAGCGCCCTCGAGATGATAGGCGTATGGCTCGCTGAGCAGTTTCCCGTCGATGTACACCAGTTCGTCTACCACGCGCAGCCGTTCTCCGGGCAGCCCGATCACGCGCTTCACATAGTTGGAGTGATCCGCGAACGGAAACTTGAAAACGATGATGTCGCCCCGATGGATGGGCCGGTAAGGCATCACTTTCTCGTACCACGCGCCGCGCCCGCCGAAGATGAATTTGTTCACCAGCAGATGGTCGCCCACCAGCAGCGTGGGCTCCATGGAAGGCGTGGGAATCCGGTAGGCTTGCAGGATAAAGCTTGTAAAAAACAGCGCCAGGATCACTGTAACCAGAAGCGATTCCGCGTATTCGAGGAAAACGGAGTGGCCTGCGACAGGCCGACGAGGAGCCGGAGCGGTCGTGGCAGCCGGGGTTGGAGCAGTGGCTGATGCAGGAGCCGGAGCAGCGGCGGTACCCGGCGCAGGCGCCGTCACGGGGATACTCTCGGGCACACTTTCGTCGGTCACGGCGCTCCTCAACTCCACTCGCGCGGATACTCTTCCAGGCCCGCCAGGGCCAGCCGGGCGGCTTCCAGCTCCGCCTCCTTCTTGGAACGGCCCTCGGCACTGGCCAGCGAGCGGCCCGCAACCACCAGCTCCACGCGGAACGTGCGCTCGTGCTCCGGACCGGATGAGGCCACCAGCCGGTATTCTCCCTGCTCGAGGCGCAGCTCGCGCAGCCGTTCCTGGAGCGCCGTCTTCGCATCCGGCTCGCCGAGCGCCTCGAGACCGCTATCCAGGGCCGGCTGCCAAAGCGTGCGCAGCACAAATGCGCTGGCCGGCTCCAATCCCCCATCGCGAAAGATGGCCGCGACCACCGCTTCATAGGCGTCCGCCAGCAGCCTGGGCTTCTCCCGGCCGCCCGTACGGTCCTCGCCGGTTCCGAGTTGCAGATAGCGCCCCAACTCCAGCTTCCGCCCCACGGAGCACAGCATCTTCTCGTTCACCAGATGAGCCTTGGCGCGGTTCAACCGCCCCAGGCTCCAGCCGGAAAAAGCCAGCGTGAGCCGGTCTGTAATCACCAGGCCGAGCACGGAATCGCCCAGAAGCTCCAGGCGTTCGTTCGAGGCGGGAGCGCCCGAGTCGCGCGATTCCCCATGCCGCGAACTATGCGTCATCGCCAGCCCAAGCAGCGAGGGATCGTTGAAATGGTAGCCCAGCAGGTTTTCCAGCTCGGCGTGTTCGTTCGCGGGCATGTGCCGGCGGGACGCGTTCAGGGTTTCGCCGGGGCGGCGGCTGCCTGCTTCGCTTCCTCTTCCCCGCTCTTGCAGCGGGCCTGCCACTGCGGATCCCATTGCGCCTTCGCACAACGGTCAAATGCCGCGGTCGCGTCCGGATAGTTCTTCAGCTTCAGGTCGCCTCTTCCCAGCAGGTAATAGAGCAGCGGCTCCGACTGGGGATCGAGCTTCGAGGCCTGCTCGAGCTCCGGCACATAAACAGTCGCGTTGCCCCGCATGTAGTACACCAGGCCGAGCCCGAAATGCGCCAGGCCCAGCTTTTCATTTTTTGCCGAGGTGAATTGCTCATCCGTCAAAGCCTCGGGTTTCGGCATGCTCGAGACCAGATCGATGGCCCGCTTCGCGTAGCGTTCCGCTTCGGTCAGTTTCTGGTCCGCATCGAGCGCCCGGGGATCCGTGACCGTGCGCGGGATAATCGTGCTGAGGAGCGCCAGCACGTCCACGTTGTCGGGATTCTCCGCAATGGCCTTTTGTCCCGTCGAGACCATTTTGTCCAACTGATGGGTGTTCAGGTACATGTTCACCAAGCGCGAGTAGACGGCGCTCCGGTAACGGCTGGCCGGGTATTTGGCCAGGAAGTCTTCGCCCTGCGAGATGATCTGCGAGCCCTGCGCGGCCGTGAGCGCGTAGAACGCCTTATAGGCGTCCTCTTCTTCCTTGTTGACGGGAGGCTCCGGCGCCGGAGTCTGCGCGGCGGGCTGGCCCTGTTGCCCGGCCGTGGCGGGGGGCTTGGGCTGCGTTTGCGTTTGCGTGGCCTGCGCGGCTGCGGGCATCGCCGGCAGCAGGGCGATTCCGCAACCGATGAAGAAAACGCCCGCAATTTCTCGTTTCCAGCTCAGAGCATTGCGCATTTGTTTCTCCATAAGAATTCCGGTTCCTGCAAAGTCATGGCGCTCGCGGCGCGCCCGCACTGCTTACTCTTTCGATTTTGCAACCGCAAGCGCGCGCTGCGCGGCCGCGCGGGCCGCGTCTGGCGCGCCATCCACCGCCAGCGCCGCGCGGTATTCTACCCCGGCAAGCTCCGAACGTCCCTGCTCGCTGTGAATGCGCCCCAGCCACACGTGGGCCCATGCCAGCGTCGTAGGATCCGGCTGGTTTGCCTGTGGAGGCGCCGCGCCAGGCTGCACGCCCAGCGCCTCACCCTGCGTCGCGCCGGGATTCGTCAGTTCGCTCACCACTTGCTCGAGCAGTCCCCGCCCCCGCTCGACCTCTCCGTCCACAATCACGGTGACGGCCAGGCCAAACTGCGCTCGCGGCACTCCAGGATATTTCTCCAGGAGGCGCTGGAACGTGGCTTTGGCTGAACGCACGTCCTTCTGCTCCAGTTCGCTTTCACCATTCTTGAGCCAGATCTCCAGTTCCGTGGGGTCCGCCGCGGCAGGGGCCGTCACGCCGGTCTCCACGGTCTGGACGCCCGGCTTTTCCGCAGCGGCAAAATGCACGTTGGCCGCCTTCTTCGCCTCCGCCGCGAGGTCGATCTTCCGGATGAACGCGGGGTAGAAGGCGCTCAGGCTGTCTTCGCCCTTCTCGTAAGTCTGCAAAGCGTTGTAGAAAGGGCGGATGAGCACGAAGCCGTCCGACTCCGCCGCGGCCACCTCGGCCTGGGCTTTCTCTTCGGGAAGATGTCTGATGCGCAGTTCCACGGCCTTCACCAGGCACTCATCCACCAACGCCTCGATATCATCGCGAAATTCGATGGGGAGGCGCGGCGCCCGCGACACGACGTCCAGCAGCGCTTTGCGCCCGGCCACGGGCGGATGGTAATTGAGCGCCAGCCCGTCGAGCAGGAAATGCAGCAGCGAGTGCCGCATCTCGTCTGCGGCAGACACGGTCGAGGGATCCAGCACCAGCGTGTAGCGCCCGCCGTAGATTCGGAAGTTCGTTCGTTCCCCCACCAGCGGTTCGACGTAAACCGTAAACGTGTGTTTCAACGAGGGCTGCAGGATTCGCCGGATGTACGCGGTCTCCACCAGCGTGATCTGGCTCAAGGTCCGCTGCGCGTCCGCCGCGCGCGCCTTATAGATGGGTTTCACGCGCTCGTACAGCGCGTCCACATGCGCGTCGGTGTAATACGCGGTGAGCAGCGAGGTGAAGCCTTCCATGGCCAGCACGTCCGGCGGCAAATCCTCCTGCCCCATCGTGAACGCAAACGCGGGAGGCTCTCCCACCACCAGCCCGTAGGAGACGAATCGCGAAAGCGTGGCGGCCGGATCAGCCAGTTCGTGATTCCGGTAAAACTCGCGCAGGGCGTCTTCGGCGTTCCCGTGCGCCTTCATGATTTCGCGCCGCACGGCCGCCTCGAGCTGCGTCATATTCCGTTCCGGCACGCCCGCTTCGTAGCCCCCCGCGTGCGCCGCGCACAGCGTGGCAAAAAGCTGCGGGCTTTCCTCGAGCGTAACCGGGGAAACCGCGGGTGATTGCGAGGGCCGGAGGGGCTTCTGCGGCGCTTTCTGCGCCGCCGTCGCGAGGGGCAGCAACAGAATGCCTATGAAGAGGCCAAATGTGCGGCGCGTGCGGATGGAACCTTTCCCCTGTGGCAGTGTTCGTCCCGCGGCGGATGTGGCCGAAGCGACTTTCTCAATCTACCGGGCGGTCAGCGGAGAGTCAACTCACCCCTTCACGCGAAACTCATCGAAGCGCACCACCACGTGCCCGCCGGCCGTGGGCCGTCCGAAGCTCAACTGCGGATGGAAATGCGAGAAGAGCATCACCCCATCGAGTTGCCGCAGCGTCTCGCGGTCCGGCGTCCCGGAGAGCACCTCGTAGCTCACCGCCTGGCCCTGCGCATTCACCGTAAAGTCCACCAGGTCCACGTCTGAGCTGATCTGGGGCACCTGCGCCCCGCCGCCGGAAATCGGCATCGAAGAGAGCGTCTCGAGCCGCGCCGGCTGCGTCACGGGAATGGGCTGGTCGTGCGCTACCGCGCCCAGCGGCACTCCCAGGAACAAACTGTGCAGCACCAGCGCGTAGACGAGCAGCGACATCGCCAGGCCGCCCGTGGCCGGCACAGCCAGGGGTTCCAGAATGTCTTCCAACATGCGCGTGGCCGCGCGCCGGGTACGATTCCACACGGAATCGCGCCGCGCCTGGTCCACAGCCAGCCGGATGCGCAGCGCCAGGCCATCCGGGGTTGCGGGCGCGTCCGCGTGGGCCAGCATCGCACCCATCCGGGAGTAGCCTTCCAATTCGTTGCGGCATTCCGAGCATCCGGGCAGGTGCCGCGCCACATTCAAATGCTCGCTTTGAGAAAGTGCGCCGTCCAGATAGCCGGGAAGCAACTGGCGAATTCCGTGGCAGGTCATCGCTCGCCTCCTGCCAGTTCACCGCCGGCCATCTCGCGGCCCATCGCTTCGCCCTGCCGGGCTCCCGCCCTCGAATCTCCCAGTTCCGCTTCAAGCAGGTCTTTGAGGGTGCGGCGGCCGCGCAAGATGCGCGACTTCACGGTTCCCACGGAAATCTCCAGAACATCAGAGATCTCTTCGTAGGAAAGGCCTTGCAGGTCGCGCAGCACCACGGAACTGCGGAAGACTTCCGGCAAACGTCCCAAGGCCCGGTGCACGGCCTCCTGCGTCTCGCGCGCCACACATTGGTCAAAGGGGCTCGGCTCGTGGGCCGTGGCCAGCGCCGCACCGTTCATCTCGTTGGTCTCGTAGGAGGATTCCTTCGAATGGTGCCGCTTCCACCAGCGCCGCTGGTTGAGCGCCTCGCGGATGGCGATGCGGTAGAGCCACGTTTTGAGCGAACTGCCCCGCCGGAAGCCGCCAATGCCGCGAAAGGCTTTCAGGAAAACTTCCTGTGTGGTGTCTGCCGCGTCTGCGGAATTGCCCAGCATCTGGCAAAGCAAGCGGAAGATCGGTGCGTGGAAGTGCCGGATCAGAGCGTCAAAAGCCGCCTGTGAGCCCGCTTGCAACTCGGTGACGACTTCCGCCTCGTCGCGACCCCAGGTGAGCGCCTGTGCCATGTCTGCCATGACGATCAGATCCTCGCCTTCCTGCGGTTCCGGACCGCCGCCCCCGTAAGCCATTTGAGGGCTGGCTGCTACGTCTGTCTCTGGAAGCTTAGACACCGATACGCTCCGCCGGGTTCCCGGTCAAGTGCTTGCCTGTAAGAGTAGCAAAAGGGCCCCGGATGTTGCCCCGCCCTCCCGGCAAAAGAGGCGAACCGGCCAGCCGCGTAGTGGATGGCGCCGGGGCCCTCTGCGCGAGCCAGCAGCCACACGCCAGCCGTTAATCGCACGCCAGAACTCTAATCGCGCAATCTCCAATCCCGGGTGTAGGATTCCTCCCGCGTTCGAAACCATACTCCGCGGGGAGAATCCGGTCCATGAGCCATCCTAGCCTGGAAGATCTGCTGAAGACCTTCGACAGTCCTGTCGCCATGCTGCGCAATTCGAAGATTGGGGCGTACGTCTATCCCGTCGTCCCCTACGAGTACTCCAACTGGCGGGATGAGCAGCGTGCCTGGCGCGAGACGGCGTGCCTGTTCGACCAATCGCACCACATGGCCAATCTCTACGTCGAGGGTCCGGACGCGCTCAAGATGCTCTCCCATCTCGGTACCAACAGTTTCGCCAGCTTTCCCGTGGACCGCGCCAAGCAGTTCGCGCCGTGCAGCTACGACGGCTACGTCATCGGCGACGGCATCCTGTTCCACCTGGAAGAAAACCGTTACGTGTTCGTCGGCCGCGCTCCGGTGACCAACTGGATGCAGTTCCACGCGGAAACCGGTGGCTATAACGTAAAGCTCGAACGCGATGAGCGCTCGCCATCGAACCCCCGCGGCAAGGCCGTGGTGCGCACCTGCTACCGCTACCAGATTCAAGGGCCCAGCGCCTGGAAGGTGATCGAGAAACTGAACGGCGGACCGCCGCCGGAAATCAAGTTCTTCAACATGGGCCACATCAACGTGGGCGGCCGCAAAGTGCGGGCGCTGCGCCACGGAATGGCCGGAGCGCCGGGGCTGGAAATCTGGGGGCCGTACGAGGAGCGCGATGAGATCCGCGCGGCCATCGTGGATGCCGGCCGCGACTTCGGCCTCGTGGAAGTGGGCGCGCGCGCCTATGCGACCAACACGCTCGAATCCGGCTGGATTCCTTCGCCGCTTCCCGCCGTCTACACCGGGGAAAAGATGAAGGCGTTTCGCCAGTGGTCGCCCGCGGCGGGCTATGAGGGTTCCGGCTCGCTGGGCGGCAGCTTCGTCTCGCCCAGTATCGAGGATTACTACATGACGCCCTACGAGCTGGGCTACGGTCCCTTCGTGAAATTCGACCACGACTTTATCGGCCGCCCGGCGCTCGAGAAAATGGCCGCCACGCCCCAGCGGAAGAAAGTGACGTTCGCGTGGAACTCCGAAGACGTGATGAAGGTGTTCCACTCGCTTTTCGAGCCAGGGGAAATCTACAAGTACCTGGACCTGCCTTTGTCGAACTACGCGTCGGCCTCGTACGACAAGGTGGCCAAGGGCGGCAAGACGATGGGGTTTTCAATGTTCAGCGGCTACAGCTCGAACGAGCGCTCGTTCCTCTCGCTCGGCGTGGTGGACCCGGGCGTGCAGGTTGGCGACGAGGTGACCATTACGTGGGGCGAAGAGGGCGGCGGCACCGGAAAAGCAACCGTCGAGCGGCATCGCCAGATCGAAATCCGCGCGGTGGTCAGCCCGGTTCCCTATTCCAAGGTCGCGCGAGAGACATACGCTGAGGGCTGGCGCACCCACCAGAAGTGAACGTCC